>CAXUES010000021.1:15740-16224 GCA_964250185.1 uncultured Solirubrobacteraceae bacterium
CCCGCCGTGGGACCGCGGCATTGTAACGGGCCCCCACGCGCACGACGGGCCGACGTCCGCGAGGGAGCGCCGGCCCGTGGTGGCGGTGCGGGGGAGACCCGCTGCGGACTGCCTAGGAGAGCTGGACGGTGACCGTCTTGGTCTCCAGGTAGTTGCTGAGGACCTCCTCGCCCATCTCCCGGCCCCAGCCCGACTGCTTGTAGCCGCCGAAGGGCAGGTTGGCCGCGTACACGTGGTACGTGTTGACCCACACCGTGCCCGCGCGGATCCGCTTGGCCATGGCGTGCGCCTTGGAGATGTCGCGGGTCCAGACGCCGGACGCGAGCCCGAAGTCGGAGTCGTTGGCCTGGCGGGCGAGGTCGTCCAGGTCGGAGAACGGCAGCGCGGCGATGACCGGGCCGAAGATCTCCTCCTGCACGACGCGGGCGTCCTGGCCCATGCCGGTCAGGACCGTCGGCTGGACGAAGTAGCCCGGGCCGTCGAT
>CAXUES010000022.1:0-3180 GCA_964250185.1 uncultured Solirubrobacteraceae bacterium
CGGCGGAGGGCAGCATGGCGAGGGCGAGGACGGCGCCGGTGGCGGCGCGGCGGGTGGTGAGGTGCATGGGGACCACCAGACCGCGTCGGTGCCACGCCGACCAGGGTGCTCTCAAGGAGCGCTCACCTCCCGTGAGGGCACCTCACCGGGCGTGAGGGAACCGTGAGATGCGTGCGTCCGCACCTGCGAGCATCACCACGCTGAAGCCCATGCGCCGCCTCGTCCTCATCAGCTGCCTCGCCCTCCTCCTGCTCACGGGCGTGGCCCAGGCGGCGACGCGCGTCGGGACCCCCGGCCCCGACCGCCTCGTGGGGACCGCGCGGGCCGACGTCCTGCGCGGGGGCGCGGGCAACGACGTCCTGGCGGGCAACGGCGGCGACGACCGCCTCTTCGGCGGCCGGGGCGACGACACGCTGCTCGGCGGCTCCGACGCCGACCGCATCGTCCCGGGTGCCGGCGCCGACGTGGTCATCGCGGGCGCGGGCAACGACGTCGTGCGCGCGCGCGGCGGCGGCCGCGACCAGATCTCCTGCGGCGCGGGCCGCGACACCGTCCAGGCCGACGCCTCCGACGTCGTCGGCGCGGACTGCGAGCGGGTGCTGCGTGGCTGAGGACAGCCGGCCCGTGGTCCTGCTCGTCGACGACGACGCGGCCATCCGGCGGGCCGTGACGGCGGGGCTGGAGCTCGAGGGCTTCCGCGTCGTGCCGGCCTCGGGCGGGCGCGCGGCGCTCGCGGCGGCCGCCAGCGAGCGGCCCGCCGTCATCCTGCTCGACCTGACCATGCCCGACCTCGACGGCCTCGAGGTGCTCGAGCGCCTGCGGGCCTCTGGCGACGACGTGCCCGTCTGCGTGCTCTCCGCGCGCGACGACGTGGAGGACCGCGTCCGCGGCCTGCAGGCCGGCGCCGACGACTACGTCGTCAAGCCCTTCGCCCTGGAGGAGGTCGCGCTGCGCCTGCAGGCGCTCCTGCGCCGCCGGCCGCCCGGCGACGACGAGCGCATCGTCCTGGGCGACATCGAGCTCGATCCCCGGCAGGCGGCGGCCTGGCGCGGCGGCCGCGAGCTCGGCCTGACCCGCCGGGAGTTCGAGCTGCTGCACCTGCTCATGCGCCACCCGGGCGAGGTGCTGGAGCGCGCCCGCCTGCACGAGGAGGTCTGGGGCTACACCTTCGACCCGGGCACGAACGTCGCCGACGTCTTCGTGGGCTACGTGCGCCGCAAGCTCGAGGCCACGGGCGAGCCGCGCGTGCTGCACACGGTGCGCGGCGTCGGCTTCGTCCTGCGCGTCTGACCACGGTGCTGCGCAGCCTCCGCGGCCGGCTGACCGCCGGGATCGTCCTGGTGCTCGCGGTGGTGCTCGCCGCGGCGGGCGTCGTCGTGGCGCGCGCCGCGGATCGCAACGACCGCCAGGTCCTCGACGACCGCCTGCGGCGCACCGCCGAGCTCTCCCGCGCGACCGCGCTGGCCACGCTGGAGCAGGAGGTGCCCACGGTGACGGGCGGCCTCGACGCCGTCCTGGACGCCTCGGGCAGCTCCCTGCGCCTGTCGCTCGGGGACGTCGGCCTGCTCGAGACGGGCACGGGCGTCGCCCGCACGACCTTCCCCGGCCTGGGCCTGCGGACCGTGACGCTGCGCGGCCGGCGCTACCGCGTCTTCAGCGAGCGGGTCCCCGAGTCGGGGCTCGGGGACCTCGCCGTGCTGCAGGTGACCACGAGCCTGCGCTCCACCGAGGCGCGGCAGGACCGCCTGCGCCGCCAGCTCGCCGGCCTCGGCCTTGGGGTGCTCCTGCTCGCCGCCGCGGGGACGTGGCTGGCGGCCACGCGCGTGCTGCGCCCGCTCGCCCGCCTGCGGCGCAGCACCGCGGCGATCGCCACCGACGAGGACCTCTCCCGCCGCGTGCCGGTCGGCGGCGCGCGCGAGCTCGCCGAGCTGGCCGGGGACTTCAACGGCATGCTCGAGCGCCTGGGCCGCTCGGCCGAGGAGCGCACCCGCGCGCTGGAGGCGACCCGCCGCTTCGCCGCCGACGCCGGCCACGAGCTGCGCTCGCCGCTCACCGCCGCCCAGACGACGCTCTCCATCCTCGCCCGCCACCCCGGCCTCGACCCGGCGCGGCGCACCGCGCTGGCCGAGGACGCGCTGGCCGAGCAGCGCCGCCTGGTCGCGCTGCTCGACGGGCTGCAGGCGCTGGCCCGTGGGGACGCCAGCGAGGTCGCCGACGCGCCGTGCGACCTCGACGAGGTCGTCGACGCCGCCGTGGTCGCGGCGCGGGCCCGCCACCCCGGCACGACCTTCACGGCCGAGCTGGGGGAGGAGCCCGTCGTGGTCTCGGGCTGGGAGCCCGGCCTGCGGCTCATCGCCGACAACCTGCTGGAGAACGCCGCGCGCCACGGCCGCCCCGGGGGCGGGCACGTGCGCGTGGAGCTCGGCGGCGCCGGGCCGCGCCTGGTGGTCGACGACGACGGACCCGGGGTCTCGCCCGCCGATCGCGAGCGGATCTTCGCCCCGTTCGCCCGGGTGCTCGATCCCGACGGGCCGGAGCGCCCGGGCTCCGGCCTGGGCCTCGCGCTCGTCGCCCAGCAGGTCGCCCACCACGGCGCCTCGGTGCGGGTGGAGGACGCGCCGGGGCTCGGGGGCGCGCGGGTCGTCGTCGACTTCGGCGCCCGAGGCCTGTCCGGGCGCTGACAGACCGTCAACGCGGGGGTGGGCCGCCGGGCGGACCGGGAACCTCCCCACGATGTCCCGGTCCCCGCTGTGGCGCGCGGTCGACGTCGCCGAGCGCACGCTCGGCTCGCAGCTCGACGACGCCATCCACTCCGACGTCTTCGGCACGGCGCTCGGCGTCGCGCTGAAGGTCGACGCGGGCGTGCGCCGGCGCGTCGAGCGGGCCTCCCGCCGCGCGCTGCACCTCGTCAACCTCCCGGCCGCGGGCGACGTCGCGGCGCTGCGCCGGCAGCTCGCCGCCGTCGACCGGGAGGTGCGCGCCGTCCGGCTGCAGCTCGAGCGCGTGGAGGGCCGCTGACAGTGCTCGCCCGGGCCCGTCGGGAGGCCGGGCTCGGCGTCCGCCGCGCGGCCAACGCCGTGCGGCTGGCCACCGGGATCGAGGGTCGCCTCCGCGAATCCGGCTATCACATGCTGCTGATCAATGACGGCGGTGACCCGGCCGAGGAAGCCGGCGACGTCA
>CAXUES010000022.1:3190-8246 GCA_964250185.1 uncultured Solirubrobacteraceae bacterium
CGATCTGGTCGAGCGGGCGCTGCGAGCTGTGGCGCTACCGCTCGGACCGCATCAGCACCGAGCCGCCGGTGCTCCTGGTCTTCAGCCTCATCTCGCGCTCCTACATCCTGGACCTCGAAGCGGGCAACTCGTTCGTGGAGCGGCTCCTGGCCGCGGGCTTCGACGTCTTCCTCGTCGACTTCGCGCCCGCCGACGCGCGCCACGCCGACGAGCGCCTGGAGGACCACGCCGACCTGCACCTGCCCGAGGCGATCGAGCGCACCCGCCGCGCCGCGGGCTCCGAGGAGGTGTCGCTGTTCGGCTACTGCCTCGGCGGCGTGCTCGCGCTGCTGCACGCCGCCCACCACCCCGACGCGCCGCTGCGCTCGCTGACGTGCGTGGCCACGCCGGTGCGGGGGAGCGAGTGGGGGCTGTGGGCGCGCCTGGCGCGCAACCCGGCGCTGGACCCGGCGACGCTCCTGGACCGCGACGGCAACGTCCCCGCCCGGACGGTCCACGGGCTCTTCCGGCTGCTGCGCCCGACGGGGGAGCTCAAGCGCACCGCGACGCTCGTCGAGCGCCTCGGCGACGACTCCTACGTCCGCGCGCACCGCGCGATGACCGCGTGGACCGACGACCACGTCGCGTTCCCCGGCGCCGAGATGCGCCAGCTCCTGGACGCGCTCATGCGCGACGAGCTCGCCGACGGGGAGATGGTCCTCGGTGGCGACCGGATCTCCCTGCGGGACATCCGGGTGCCGATGCTCACCGTGCTGGCCACCCGGGACCACATCGTCCCGGAGGCCGTCGCCGCTCCGCTGCCCGAGCTCGTCGGGTCGGAGCGCTCGGACGTGCTGCGCCTGGACGCCGGGCACGTCGGCCTCGTGGTCGGCCGGACGGCGGCGAAGGTCACGATCCCGCGGATCATCGAGTTCCTCAGGCGCTCCTCGGACCACCCGGAGGCCGTCGCGGCCTAGCCCTTCGACCGCCGGTCCGATCAAGACGACATAAGAGGGGACCGGCCGTCGGGGTCGATCGACCCCCTGCAGCGGTGGGATGGCCCCCATGTGCGCCACCGTCGCGGGCCCCATCGAGGGCGCCGCATCATCCACCTCCACCTCCACCGCCGAGACCGCGACGGGCGGGCACCGGCTCGCACCGGGCGCCCTCGGCCTGACGCAGGTCCTCTTCTGCATCGTCACGGGCGCGGCCCCGCTGGCGGCGATGATGTTCAACGTCCCGGTGGCCGTCCTCGGCTCGGGCTACGCGGTCCCCGCCGCGTTCATCGTCGCCACGGTCGTGCTGACGATCTTCAGCGTCGGCTACATCGAGATGAGCCGCCGCGTCACCGCCGCCGGCGGCTTCTACACGTTCATCACCCGCGGCCTGGGCCCGGTGATGGGCCTGGGCTCCGGGATCCTGATCACCCTCTGCTACATGATCTTCGCGGCGGCCGTCATCGGCACGCTGGGGTACTTCGCGGCGGGGAGCGTGAACGACTGGCTCGGCATCGACCTGCCCGGCTACGTCTTCTCGTTCATCGGCCTGCTGATCATCTCGATGTTCGGCTTCTTCCACATCGAGCTGACCGCCAAGGTCCTGGGCGTCGCGCTCGTGTCGGAGGTCATCGCGCTCATCGTGCTGGCGGTGGGCGTCATCGCCTCGGGCGGCGCCGACGGCCTGAGCGCGGCCCCGCTGAACCCCGTCGACCTCTTCGACAACTCCACGGCGATCCAGGCCTTCGGCGCCAGCGCCGTCGGCATCGCGATCTTCGCGGCGTTCTGGTCGTGGGTCGGCTTCGAGATGGCCCCGAACTACGCCGAGGAGTCCCGCGAGCCCAAGAAGATCGCCAAGGTCGCGACCTACGGCTCGGTCATCGGCCTGGGCATCTTCTACGTCTTCATCTCCTGGGTCTTCGTCATGGGCTTCGGCACGAAGGGCGTGGGCAACGGCGTCAACGAGCAGTTCGAGGGCAAGACGGCCTCGGCCTTCTACCTGCTCAGCGACCGCTTCGTCGGCGGCGGCCTGACCTTCGCGCTGGAGCTGCTGATCATCACGAGCTCCTTCGCCTGCGCGATGGCCTTCTACAACACGTCGGCCCGCTACCTCTTCTCGCTGGCCCGCGAGGGCGCGCTGCCCGGGGCGCTGGCCAAGACGCACCCGACGCGCCACTCGCCCACCGTCGCCTCGCTGCTGGTGACCGCGTTCGCCTTCCTGTGGATCCTCGGCTTCACGATCTACGACCCCTCGACGGAGGCGAGCTTCCTCAAGCTCGGCACCTGGAGCCCGCTGCTCGGCGTGCTCGGGATCCTCGCCGTGCAGGCCATCGCCTGCATCGCGATCATCCGCTACTTCCTCACCGACGCCCGCGACGGGTTCCACGCCTGGAAGACGCTCATCGCCCCGATCCTCGGCTTCCTCGCCCAGGTCGGCGCCTGCTACCTGCTCATCGCCAACCGCGGCGCGCTGGCCGGCGCCGGCGACGTGGCGTTCATCAAGCTGCTGCCCTACGTCCCGCTGGTGATGTTCATCGGCGGCGTCGTGCTCGCCCTCTACCTGCGCTCCAAGGACCGGGCCAGCTACGACCGGATCGGGCGCTTCGAGGCGCCGGAGGAGGCGGCCGAGGACGGCACGCACGTCGCCGCCCCGGCGACCGCGGGAGCGGTGGCATGACCCTCCTGGACCAGACCGAGACCCCGGCGACCCCCGCGGTCGCCGACGTCCACCCGCTCGAGCCGCTCACGGCGCAGGAGATCTCGCTGGCCGCGGCGATCCTGCGCAGCGAGCAGGGCCTCACCGAGGACGCGCGCTTCGTCTTCACGTCGCTGCACGAGCCGCCCAAGGACGCCGTGCGCAGCTGGGCGCCCGGCGCGCCGGTCGCCCGCGAGGCGCACGTCGTCCTGCACGACCGCGCCTCGGGGGACACGATCGAGGCGGTGGTCAGCCTCAGCGCGAAGGTCGTGCTGTCCTTCACCGCGATCCCCGACGTGCAGGCGGCGATCACCGGGGAGGAGTTCCTGACCACGGAGGAGCTCGTCCGGGCCGATCCGCGCTGGCAGGAGGCGATGCGGGCACGCGGCATCGAGGATCTGTCGCTGGCCATGCTCGACCCCTGGGCCTCCAGCTACACCAAGCCCGAGGACGCGCCGGGCGCGCGGCGCATCTGCCGCCCGCTGACCTGGCTGCGGGCCCACCCGCGCGACAACGGCTACGCCCGCCCGGTGGAGGGGCTCGTCGTGACCGTGGACATGGACCGCATGGAGGTCGTCGAGGTCGAGGACCACGGCATCGTGCCGTTGCCCACCACGAGCGGCAACTACGAGCCCGACCTCATGGTGCAGGAGGGCAACGTCCCGGCGTTCTCGGGCGAGCGGACCGACGTTCTGCCGATCGAGATCACCCAGCCCGAGGGCTCGTCGTTCACGGTCGAGGGCCACCACGTGCGCTGGCAGAAGTGGGACCTGCGCGTGGGCTTCAACCCGCGCGAGGGGCTCACGCTGCACCAGGTGGGCTACGAGGACGGCGGCCGGCTGCGGCCCGTCGTCTACCGGGCGTCGCTGTCGGAGATGTGGGTGCCCTACGGCGATCCCGGCCCGACCCACGCCTTCAAGAACGTCTTCGACATGGGCGAGTACGGCGTCGGCGTCATGGCCAACCCGCTCGAGCTGGGCTGCGACTGCCTGGGCGACATCACCTACCTCGACGGCCTGGTCAACGACCAGGAGGGCGAGCCGGTGACGATCACCAACGCGATCTGCATGCACGAGGAGGACGCGGGCATCGGCTGGAAGCACACGGACTTCCGCACGGGCCACGCCGAGGTCCGCCGGCTGCGGCGGCTGGTCATCTCGATGATCGCCACCGTCGGCAACTACGAGTACGGCTACTACTGGTACCTGCAGACCGACGGGACCATCGAGTACGAGGTCAAGCTCACCGGGGTGCTCTCCACGGGCGCCTACGACCCCGAGGGCCCCGACCCCGAGTACGGCGTGAAGCTCGCCCCCGGGCTCTACGGCCCCCACCACCAGCACTTCTTCTGCGTGCGGCTGGACATGGAGGTCGACTCGGAGCGCAACCGCGTGACCGAGGTCGACTCCCGGCCGGTGCCCATGGGCCCGGAGAACCCCAACGGCACCGCGTGGAAGACGCACAAGACCGTGCTGTCGACCGAGTCGGAGGCCCAGCGCCTCGTCGACCCGCTCGCGGGACGCTACTGGCGGATCGAGAGCTCCGAGACCACCAACCACGTCGGCGACCCGTGCGCCTACAAGCTCATGCCGGGCGACAACGTCCTGCCGATGCTCGATCCCGACGGGCAGTTCGGCCGCCGCGGCCTGTTCGCCTTCAAGCACCTGTGGGTGACGCCGTTCGCCGCGGAGGAGCAGTTCGCCGCGGGCCCGTACCCGCTCCAGCACCCGGGTGGCGCGGGGCTGCCGGAGTTCACCAAGGACGACCGCGCCGTGGTCGACGAGGACCTGGTGGTCTGGTACTCGTTCGGCGCCCACCACGTCGTGCGCCCCGAGGACTGGCCGGTGATGCCCGTCGCCCACATCGGCTTCGCGCTCAAGCCGAGCGGGTTCTTCGACGGCAACCCGGCGCTGGACATGCCGGCCACCGCGGCGGCCGCGCACTGCGACCACCACGGCCACGGCTGACGTCGTGCTGATCGCCCACGTGGCGGGCCTCCCGGTGGAGGAGGCCCTGTCCGCGGTGCCCGCGCTCGCCGCGGGCGGGTGGCTGGCGCTCGGCGCGCTCCGCATGCGGGTGCGCAGGGTGTCAACGCGCCCGCCCCGCGCCTGACGGGTGGTGCGGCCCTGCGCCGGGGCAGGGCTGCTGACCGAGGGCCGCGCGCCCGCGCCGCCCGATGTCGACCACCCACACCGATCCCGCCGCCGGGACGCCCTCGCCCGCCCGGGGCGACACGCCCTCCGGCCTCTCCAGCGCCCAGCGCCGCGCCCTGCTCGAGACCTATGCGGCCTTCCGGGACGCGAACGTGGTGCGTCGCCGGCGCGCCGCCGAGGCAGAAGCCGAAGCCGAGGACACGGACAGGGACACGGACACGGACACGGCGGAC
>CAXUES010000022.1:8256-16162 GCA_964250185.1 uncultured Solirubrobacteraceae bacterium
CCTGCTCGAGCTCGGCCTGCCGACCTTCGCGCTGGCGCTGTCGATCACGGCGATCTCGACCTACCTGCCGACGGTGGCGCGCGAGTTCTCGCGCTCCAACCTCGTCATCGGGCTCATCATCGGCGGGGAGGGCCTGCTGGCAATCCTCCTGCCGGTGGTCATCGGCTCGTGGTCGGACCGCCTGCGCACGCGCTGGGGCGGCCGGCTGCCCTTCGTGGTGCTCGGCACGCCGATCGCGGTCGTGGGGCTCGTCGGCGCGGCGTTCGTCGGCTCGATCCTCGCGCTGGCGGCGGCGGTGTTCGTGTACTTCATCGCCTACGAGCCCTACCGCGCGATGTACGCCGATCTCGTCCCGGACGAGGCGGCCGGCCGCGGCCAGAGCACGCAGGCCGTGTGGCGCGGGGTCGGCACGGGCCTCGCGCTCGTCGGCGGCGGGCTGCTGCTCTCCATCGGCCAGCCCGCGCCGTTCCTGGTCGCGGCGGTGGTCATGGCGCTGAGCATCGGGCTGTTCCTGCGCCTGGCCCTCCGGCGGCCGCCGTCGCAGCCCGAGGCCGACGCCCAGAGCACCGGGGAGGCGCTGCGCGAGGTCCGCGACGCGCTCCTGCACGACCCCGCCATGCGCGCGTTCTTCGTGGCCAACGCGCTGTGGGAGCTCGCGCTGGGCGCGCTGAAGACCTTCGTCATCCTCTGGCTCACCGAGGGGCTGGGCAAGAGCCTGTCCTCCTCGGCGCTGCTCGTGGGGATCGTCGTGCTGCTCATCCTCGTGGGCGCGGCGTTCTCCGGCGAGCTCGCCGACCGGCTGGGCAAGCGGCGCGTCATGGCGGTCGCGGTGTGGGCCTTCGGGCTGCCGATGGTCGTCCTGGCGGCCACAACGAGCACGCTGCTCATCGGGATCGCGGCGATCCCGCTCGCGCTCGGCGGCGGGGTGCTGCTGTCGCTGCCCTACGCGCTGCTGCAGCCGCTCATGGAGGAGGGGCGCCACGGGCAGCTGTCGGGCTTCTACTCCGCCTCGCGCGGAGTCGGCGTCATGCTCGGGCCGATCCTCGCGGGTGCGGCGGTCGGCCTGGGGTCGGGGCTCTTCTCGAGCACGGAGGGCTACGCGGCGACCTGGGTCGTCTGCGGCGTGGCGACGCTCGCGTCGCTGCCCTTCCTGCGTCGCGTGCACGCCTAGCCCCGGAGTGCACCTAGGGGGGATCCCCCATGGTGCGGCGGCCCGGGGTCGGTGAGGGTGGCGACCATGCCCACCGACGGACGCTGCGATGGCGTGCACCTGCACGCGCTCCCCACCGCCACGGACGGCCGGCACCTGCGCCTGGCCCTGCGCCTGGTCACGGCCCTCGCCGTCGTGGGCGGCGTGGCCCTGCTCGTGCCGCGCCTCGGGGAGGTGGGCGACGCGCTGGCGCTCATCCGCCACGGCGCGGTGGGCTGGATCGCGGTCGCGGTGCTCGGCGCGGTGGCCATGCACGTCGCCTACGTCGCGCTGTTCCGGGCGGTGCTCGGGCCGGACCGCGACCGCATCGGCGTCGGCGCGTCGGCGACGATCGCGTTCGCGGGGCTGGCCGCCAACCGCGTCGTGTCGGCCGGCGGCGCGGGCGGCGTGGCGCTCACCGCCTGGGCGCTGCGCCGCCGTGGGCTGCGCCCCGCGCGCATCGCCGACCTCTCGGTGGTCACCGTCGTCGTCACCTACGCGCCCTACGTCGCCGCGGTGGCCGCGTGCGGGCTCGGCCTGGCGCTCTCGGGCGTGGGTCCCGAGGCGCTGACGCTGTGGCCCGGTGCGTTCGCGACGGCGCTGCTCCTCGCCGTCGGGCTGCTCGTGGTCGAGGGAGCAGGGCTCGAGGCGCGCCGTGGCCGCCTCGCGCGGGCCGGGGCGTCGCTGCGCCGGGGTGCGCTGGCGCTGGACGTGCGTGGTGCGGCGCTGCCGGCCGCGCTCGCCTTCTGGGGCGCGCAGGTGCTCGTGCTGTGGGCGGCCTTCGGGGTCCTCGGCGTGCAGGCGCCGGCCCTCGCGGTGCTCGTGCTGGCCTTCTTCCTCGGGATGCTCGGCAACCTGCTGCCCGCGCCGGGCGGGGTCGGCGGCGTGGAGGGCGGCATGGTCGCCGCGCTCGTCGGGCTGGGCGTGGCCGCGGCGCCGGCCCTCGCCGCGGTCGTCCTCTACCGGCTGGTGACCAACTGGCTGCCGCTGCTGCCCTGCCTCGTGGCGTCGGCGCGGCTGTCGCGCGCGCTCAGGCCCGGCGCGCCGCCCGCGGGTCGGGCAGCGGCGTGAGCGTCCGCTCGAGCTGCGCGCGGCGCGACTCGAGCTGGGGCGGGAGCGTGAGGCGGTCGCCGAGCGCGCCGGCCTCCTCGTCGATGGCGAAGCCCGGGCCCATCGTGGCCAGCTCGAGGAGCACGCCGTTGGGCTCGCGGAAGTAGATCGACTCGAACCACGTGCGGTCGACGATCCCGCTCGAGTGCAGCCCGGCCTGCGCGACGCGCTCGGCCCACTGCTCGTGCTCGTCGACGTAGGTGGCGAAGGCGATGTGGTGGACGCTGCCCGCGCCCTGGCGCCCGCGCTCCTGCGGGGCGGCGTCCCAGGTCAAGGTGCCGCCGCGGCGCTCGCCGCGCGACTCCCACGTGCCGCCGCCCTGCTCGGTGAAGCCCAGGACGTCGCGCAGGACCGGCGTCGAGCGCTCGGGCGCCACCGCGTAGGCGCGGACGCCGTGGAAGCCCGTGATCGCGTGCTCGGCGGGGACGTCGGGAGCGTCGGCGGTGAGCGGCTCGTCGAGCTCGGAGACCACGAGCTCGTGGTCGAGGCCCTCCGGGTCGTGGAAGCGCAGCGTGCCCTCGTCGGTGCGCTGCGGCTCGGCGCCCACGGCGCTCAGGCGCTCCTCCCAGAAGGCGAGGCTCTCCGCGCTCGGCACCCGCCAGAGGATGCGGTGGACCATCCCGGCACCCGCGCGGCCCGGGGCGGCGTGGGGGTACTCGAAGAAGGTCATGTCCAGGCCCGGCGTGCCACGCTCGTCGCCGTAGAAGAGGTGGTACACGGACGGGTCGTCCTGGTTGACGGTGCGCTTGACCATCCGCAGGCCCAGCGTCCCGACGTAGAACTCGACGTTGGCCGGCGCGTCGCCGGTGATGGCCGAGATGTGGTGGATGCCCTCGAGCTGCATGGTGCCCGTCAGTGTAGTTGCTCGTGCAACTACCCCACGCGCTGCGCGTGCGTGTAGACGTTCATCCGCCCGCGCCGGGCGAAGCCGCACAGCGTCATGCCGCGGTCGGCGGCCAGCGAGACGGCGAGGGAGCTCGGCGCCCCGACCGCCACGAGGATGGCCGCGCCGGCCACCGCGGCCTTCTGCACGAGCTCGAAGCTCAGCCGGCCCGAGACGCACAGCACGTGGCCGTGGAGCGGCAGGCGCCCGTCGAGCAGCGCCCGGCCGATGACCTTGTCCATCGCGTTGTGGCGCCCGACGTCCTCGCGGACGCACAGCAGGGCGCCCGCGGCGTCGAAGAGCCCGGTGGCGTGCAGGCCGCCCGTCGCCTCGAAGGCGGGCTGGCGCAGCTGGTCGGGCAGGCCGGCGAGCAGCTCGCGCGCGACGACGGGTCCGGCCGGCAGCGGCGCGGAGTGCACGGCGACCTCCTCCAGCGCGCCCTTGCCGCACACCCCGCAGGACGAGGTCGTGTAGAAGCGCCGCGCGCTCGGCAGCTCGTGCAGGTCGGCGTCGATGACCACCACGTTGCCCGCGAAGTCGTCGGTGGGGCCGGCGGAGCGCACCGGGCCGGCGAGCAGCCCCTCGCCGTGCAGGAAGCCGATCGCGAGCTCCTCGTCGTGGCCCGGCGTCCGCATCGTGATGGCCAGCGCCTCGCCGCCGACGCGGATCTCCAGGGGCTCCTCCACGGCGACGAGGTCGCGCACGTCGTCCTCGCCGGGCTGCCCCGCGCGGACCACCGTGGCGACCTGGCGGCCGAGCTCCGGGACGTCGGCGGACATGGGGAGGAGGCTAGGCGGGAAGATGTCCGCCGTGGCACGGAGGACCACCGACCCGCCGCCGGTCTCGCCGTGGCTCGGGTTGTCCGGGTGCGTGCTCGGCACGGCCGTGCTCCTCGCGGCCTTCAGCGCGTACGGGCTCCTCGGCCTGGGAGGCACGCGGGCCGGGAGCGCCGGCGCCGCCGCGGCCCTGGCTGTCGCGTTCGTGCTCGCGGCGCTCGCGTGGCGGGTGAACGCCTGGGTCGTGCGCCGCGAGGTCGCGTCCTGGCGGCGTGCGCTCCCGCCGCGACCGCGTGCGCTCCCGCTGCTCGCGGGGACCGCCATGGCCTTCGTGCTGTCCGCCGTGTGGACGGCGGACGTCGCGGTGGTGGCCGCGGGCGTCGCGACGGTCGCCGCCGTCGGCGCCCTGACCCCCGCCGGACGGGCCGCCCAGCGCACGACGCTGGCCGTCTACGTCGCCTGGTCGGTCCTCGGCGCGGGCTTCAGCGGGCTCCCGCTCGCCTGAGCCTGAGGGTCCCTCACCACAGGAGCGGCACGACGACCGCGACGAGCAGCCCGCCGAGGCCCATGCCCACCGACGACGTCGCGCCGGCGCCGCGCGACTCGCGCAGCAGGCGCTCCGTCCCGATGCCGTGGCAGCACACGCCCATCGCCACGCCGCGGGCGACGGGATCGCGGACGCCCAGGCGCGTGAGGAGCGCCGGGCCGACCGTCGCGCCGACCAGCCCGGTGAAGATCGACGCGACCGCCGAGAGCGCCGGGAGCCCGCCGAGCCCGTTCGCCAGCGCCACCGAGATCGGCGTGGTCGCCGACCGCGTGGTGAGCGCGAGCTCGAAGGGGGAGGGGAGCTGCAGGAGCCGCACGAGCCCGTAGCCCAGCAGCGCGGAGACCGACGCGCCCACGACCGCGCCCGCCAGCAGGGCGCGCGCGTGGCGGCGCAGGCGCTCGCGCTCCTGGTGCAGCGGCACGGCCAGCGCGACGACGGCGGGCCCGAGCAACCAGCTGAGCGCGGCGGTCCCGTCGGCGTAGGCGCGCGCGCCGACCCCGCTGAGCAGGACCAGGCCGCCCACCACCGCGACGCCGATGAGCGTCGGGTTGGCCAGCGGCGCCGTCGTCCCCCGCGTCGCGCGGCGGGCCAGCAGCCAGACCGCGACGGTCACGGGGATCCACCACAGCTCACGCACCGTCGTCCACCCCAAGCTGGGCCACCCGGCCCGCGACGCCCAGCGCCACCACGGTCGCCAGCACGAGCACGGCCACGGCGCCCAGCACGGTCGAGGCGCCCGCGTCGACGCCGACCCAGCCCGCGCCCGCGGGCACGAACAGCAGGCCGAGGACGGCCAGGAGCGCGCCGCCCGCGTCGCTGACCCAGGCCAGGCGGACGAGCCCGGCCTCCAGCGCGCCCCAGAGCAGGAGCATCCCCACGACCGAGCCGGGCACCGCGAGGCCGACCGCGTCGGCGAGCAGCCCGCCGAGCGCGAGGAACCCGACCAGCAGGCCGAAGCCGAGCAGCGCCCGGGCGACCCGCGGCGCGGACGGCCTCACGGAGCGGCGGTGGCGCGGTGCGGCGCGAAGCCGCGGAGGCGCAGCGAGTTGCTCACGACGAACAGGCTCGAGCCCGCCATGGCCATCCCCGCCAGCAGCGGCTGCAGGAGCCCGGCCATCGCCAGCGGCACGAGCAGCACGTTGAAGAGGAAGGCCCACACGAGGTTGCCGCGGATGGTCCGCAGCGTCGCACGGGACAGGCGGATCGCGTCGCCGGCCGAGCGCAGGTCGCCCGAGACGAGCGTCAGATCGGAGGCCTCGATCGCCGCGTCGGTGCCACCGCCCATGGCGATGCCCAGGTCGGCGCGGGCGAGCGCGGGCGCGTCGTTGACGCCGTCGCCCACGACCGCCACGACGTGCCCCGCGGCCTGCAGCGCGGCGACCGCGTCGGCCTTGCCCTCGGGGCGCACCCCGGCCTGGACGTCCGCGGGCGCGATGCCGACCGCGTCGGCGACCGCGGCGGCTGTCGTGGCGTGGTCGCCCGTGAGGAGCACGGGCCGCAGGCCGAGCGCGCGGAGGTCGGCGACGGCCGCGCGCGCCTCGGGCCGGGGCGCGTCGGCCACGGCGAGGACGCCCGCGGGCTCCCCGTCGGCGTGGACGACCACCGCGGTGCGCCCCGCGGCCTGCTCGGCCGCCACGGCGGCGGCGAGCGCCGCGGGCAGCTCGCCCTCGGGCCGGGCGACGCGCACGGCGACGCCGCCGACCTCGCCGCGCACGCCGGCGCCCGCCTCGGAGGCGAAGTCCCGCACCGCGAAGAGCAGGCCGAGCTCGGACCGCGCGCCGGCCGCGATGGCCCGGCCGACGGGGTGCTCCGAGGCGGCCTCGACCGCGCCCGCCAGGCGCAGGACCTCGGCCCGGGTGCGGTCCTCGGCGGGCACGACCTCCGCGAGGCCCATCTGCCCGCTGGTCACCGTGCCCGTCTTGTCCAGGACGACCGTGTCGATCCGGCGCGAGCGCTCGAGCACGGCCGGGCCGCGGATGAGCAGGCCGAGCTGCGCCCCGCGGCCCGTGCCCGCCAGCAGCGCGGTCGGCGTGGCCAGGCCGAGCGCGCACGGGCAGGCGACCACGAGCACGGCGACCGCGGCCGAGAACGCCGCCGCGGTGCTGTCGCCGAGCACGAGCCAGCCCGCGAGCGTGAGCAGGCTGAGCGCGAAGACGACGGGGACGAAGACCGAGGAGACGCGGTCGGCCAGGCGCTGGACCGGGGCCTTGCCGTCCTGCGCCTCGCTGACCAGCCGGGCGATCCGCGCGAGCTGCGTGTCGGCGCCCACGCGCGTGGCCCGCACGACCAGGCGGCCGCCCGCGTTGACCGTCGCGCCGACCACGGCGTCGCCCGGCGCCTTCTCCACCGGGACGGACTCCCCGGTCAGCAGCGCCTCGTCGACGGCGGAGCGGCCCTCCTCGACCTCGCCGTCGGTGGCCACGGCCTCGCCCGGGCGCACGACGAAGCGGTCGCCGCGCGCGAGGCGGTCGATGGGCACGAGCAGCTCGGTGCCGTCGGCGGCCAGCAGCGTGGCCTCGCGGGCGCCGAGGGCCAGGAGCGCGTGGAGCGCCTCCCCGGCGCGGGCGGTGGCGCGGGCCTCGAGCAGGCGGCCGGCGAGCAGCGCGGTGACGACGACCGCGGCGACCTCGAGGTAGATGTGGTCCGTCCCGGGGCCGGAGGCGCTCGGGAGGAGGTCCCAGCCCATCCGCATGCCCTCGCGGCCGGCGTCGCCGAAGAGCAGCACGACCACCGACCAGCCCCAGGCGGCCAGCGTGCCGAGCGAGACGAGCGTGTCCATGGTCGAGGTGCCGTGGCGCAGCGCGCGCGCCGCGGCGACGTGGAACGGCCAGCCCGCCCAGAGGACCACGGGCGTGGCGAGCTGGAGCGCGAGCCACTGCCAGCGGTCGAACTGCAGCGCGGGGATCATCGAGAGCAGCAGGACGGGGAGCGCGAGCGCCGCGGCGAAGCGCAGGCGGCGGGTGAGGTCGGCGATGCGCGCGGCCTCGGGATCCGGTTGCGCGGGGCCGGCCGCGCCGGCGTCGTCCGGGCTCGGCGGCGCGGGCAGCCGCGTCTCGTAGCCCGCCGCGGCGACCGCGTCGACGAGCGCGCCGGGGTCGGTGCGCGCGGCGTCGAAGCGCACGGCGGCCCGGGCGAGCGGGAGGTTGACCGACGCCTGAACGCCGTCCAGCGCGTTGAGGCGCTTCTCGACCTTGGCCACGCAGCCCGCGCACGTCATGCCCGTGATGGGCAGCTCGAGCGTGTCGGGGGCGTGGACGGCGTCGGCGGGCATGACGTCCTCCACCATACCCCCTGGGGGTATCGGGACGGCGCTGTCCGGCGTAGGGTCGGGCGCCGTGCCCGCGCCGCCCCCCGCCGCCCACCACGACGTCGTCATCGTCGGCGGCGGCCACAACGCGCTG
>CAXUES010000023.1:0-5142 GCA_964250185.1 uncultured Solirubrobacteraceae bacterium
CCTACGCGCTCACCCCCGAGCAGGTCGAGGCCTTCCGCACGCAGGGCTACGCGAAGGTCCGCGGCGTCTTCAGCGCGGGCGCGCTCGAGCTCGCGCGCGAGGCCGTCGACGAGCTCGCCGCGGCGGGTGACGGCCCGGGCGCCTCGGGCTTCCTGAGCATGGACATGATGTGGCAGGGCGACTCGGAGGTCCTGCGCCTCTTCGCGCTCTCGCCGCGCCTGGGCCGCCTGGCCGCCGACCTGCTCGCGGTGGCCGACGTGCGCATGTACCACGACAACGTGCTCTCCAAGACCCCGGGCTGCGGGCGCACGCCGTGGCACTTCGACGCCCACCACTTCCCGATCGCCTCGCGCGACATCGTCACGAGCTGGCTGCCGCTGCAGGCGCTCCCGCTCGAGATGGGCCCGCTGGCCTTCGCGGCGGGCGCCGACACGTGGAAGGTCGCCGACGGCGTCGACTTCGCCGCGCAGGGCGACTCCTACGACAAGGGGGTCTCCAAGGCGTTCGCCGAGGCCGGCGTCACGGTGGACGACTCGCCGTTCGCGCTCGGCGACGTCTCCTTCCACCACGCGTGGTGCTTCCACTACGCGCGCGGCAACGGCTCCACCCAGCCGCGCCGCGTGCTGGCCACCACGTACTTCGCCGACGGGGCGGCGCTCGTCGACGAGCCGACGATGGTCTCCGGCGACTACGAGAAGTTCCTGCCGGGAGCCAAGCCCGGGGAGCGGATCGACACGCCGCTGAACCCCATCGTCTCCGCGGCGCCGGCGCGCGGGTGAGCACCCCCCACGACGTCCCGGCCGACGTGCCGGGCGTCGACTACTGGCGCGCCCGGGCCCGCGAGCTCGGGGAGCGCGCGGTGGTCAACGTCGACCACCCTGAGTCCAGCGAGCTCGGCGACGTCTCCGCCGACCACCGCGAGGCGATCCTGCCGCTGCTGGCCGCGCAGCTGCGGGGCGACGAGCAGGTCGTGCTCGACCTCGGCTGCGGCGTCGGGCGCTTCACCGCCGACCTCGCGGACCTCGTCGGGGGCCGCGCGATCGGCGCCGACCCGACGCCGGAGCTGCTCGAGCTCGCGCCGGAGCGCCCGGACACCGAGTTCCGCCGGATGGTCGCCGGGGTGCTGCCGCTCGCCGACGGCGAGGCCGACGTCGTCTTCACGTCGATGGTCCTGGGCGGCATCCCGGCGGGCCCGCTGGAGCGCACGCTGGCCGAGGTCCGCCGGGTGCTCGCGCCGGGCGGCCTGCTGCTGCTCGTCGAGTCGGTGGCCGAGGAGGCCGTCGACAGCGGCGCGTGGACGTCGCGCACCGTGGCCGGCTACCGGGCGCTCCTGCCCTGGGCGCAGCTGGACGAGGTCGGGCGCTTCGACGACGCGGGCGACGGCGTGGCCGTCCTGGCCGGCCGGGAGCATCCAACCGGGCCATAGGTCGAGATCCGACCCTGCCCTAGGGTCGCAGACGTGCTCGTCACCAAGGTCCTCGCGAAGCTGGAACCGGGTGGCGCGCAGCTGTCGGTGCTGCGGGTGTGCCGGGGACTCGCCGCCCGCGGCCACCGCGTGCGGCTGCTGGTCGGCCACGCGACCGAGGCGGGCGAGGCGCTCGCCTTCGCCCACGGGGTGGTGCCGGAGCTCATGGGCGCCCGGGACGACCTGCAGTGGCGCTGCGACGAGGCCTTCGCGGCCTGGCTGCAGCCGCGCCTGGCCGGCGCCGACGTCGTCCACGGGCACATGCTCGGGGCGTGGTGGGCCGTCGGGCGGGTCGTCGACGAGGCGACCCCCTTCGCGGCCTCGGAGCACAACGACCTGCTCTGGCCCGGGGAGCCGCAGGACGACCACATGGCGGAGGTCGCCGGGCGCGTCGACCGCTTCTACGCCCACAGCCCGGGCGCCTGGGCCGCGGTCGCCGCGGCCGGGGTGCGTGCGGAGCGCATCGTGCTCGGCACCTCGCCCGTCGGGGGCTTCGGCGCGGTGGAGCGCGAGGGGCTGCCCCGTCCGAGGATCGTCTTCACCGGCCGGCTCATGCCCGACAAGGGCCCCGACGTGCTCGTGGAGGCGGTCGCGCGGATGGACGGCCCACCGCGGGTGCTCGTCCTGGGCGCCGGCCTGCTCGAGCCGCTGCTGCGCGAGCGCATCGCCGCGCTCGGGCTGCAGGACGTCGTGACGCTCGAGGGGTGGGTGGCCGAGCCGGGGCCCTGGGTGGCCGGCGCCGCCGTGCAGGCGTGCCCGTCGCGCGACGAGGCCTTCTCGCAGGCCGCGGTGCTGGCCATGGCCCTCGGCGTGCCCGTCGTCGGCACGCGGGTGGACGGCTTCCCCGCCACGCTGGCCGAGGGACGCGGGCGGATGGTGGAGGCCGAGGACCCCGACGCGCTGGCCGCCGCCCTGGCCGATGCGCTCGCCGCGCCCGTCGCCGCCGACCTGCGCGCCGCGCGCGCCTGGGCGCAGCGCTTCACCGTCGCCCGGGTCACCGCGACCTACGAGCGCGATTACGCGATGCTCGCCGAGCGCGTCGCGGCATGAGCCACGAGGCGTTCTCCGACGATCCCCGGCACCTCGAGGACCTGCACGCCTGGCACGTCCTGCGCCCGCTGCTGGACGCCGGGGGCTACCTGCCGTGGAGCACCGGGTCGATGCGGGCGGCGGGCCTGGTCGTGGTCTGCAACGCGGTGGTCCACGGCGACCGCCGCACGCTGGTGGAGTGCGGCAGCGGCGTCAGCACGGTCGTCCTCGCCCGGCTGCTGCGCGCGCGGGGGGCGGGCTCGCTCGTCGCGCTGGAGCACGACGGGGGCTGGGCGGCGCTCGTCGCGGACCTGCTCGCCCGGGAGGGGCTCGGGGACGTCGCCCGCGTCGTGCACGCGCCGTTGGAGGGCGATCCCACCTGGTACGCGGCCGCCGCGGTCGACGCGCTCCCCGAGGGCATCGACCTGCTCGTGGTGGACGGGCCGCCCGCGGACAGGCCGGGCATGGGCCAGGCCCGGCAGCCCGCCCTGGAGCGCCTGGGACCGAAGCTCGCCCCGGGCGCCACGGTCGTCCTGGACGACGTGGGCCGGCCGGGCGAGCAGGAGGTGCTCGCCCGCTGGGCGGCCGAGTCCCCGCTGCGCTTCGTGGTCGACCCCGGCGCCGGGATCGCGGTCGGGTCCTAGGGCCGCCCGGGGAGCTCGAAGCAGCTGCGACAGCGCGCCTCGTAGGACTCCGCGCCGCCCACGCTGATCAGCGGCCCCTCGCGCCACGGGAGCGGCTCGCCGTCCACGAGCATCTGCGAGCGGCTCGCGTCGGCCCCGCAGGAGACGCAGACCGCGTGCAGCTTGGTGACGAGCTCGGCCTCGCAGACGAGCGCGCCCAGCGGGCCGAACGGCCGCTCGAGCGCGTCGAGGTCCAGACCGGCGCAGATGACGCGGACGCCGTCCTCGACGAGGTCGCGGACCACGTCGACGAGCCCCTCGTCGAAGAACTGCGCCTCCTCCACCCCGAGCACGTCGGGCCGGTGCCGGCGCGCCGCGCGGGCGAGCTCGGCGCTGTCGGCCACCGCGGCGCACGGCCAGCGCCGGCCGGCGTGCGAGGCGATCGCCGTCATCGCGTAGCGCTCGTCGATCGACGGCTTGACGGCCAGCACCCGCTGGCGGGCGATGTCGGCGCGGACGAGGCGCCGGATGAGCTCCTCGGACTTGCCGGAGAACATGCAGCCGAAGATCACCTCGAGCCGGGCGGGGCTCGCCGGGGCGACGGCGGGGGAACGGCGCTCGCGCGGGAGGTCGGTCATGGGTCAGTGCGAACCGTAGACGTGCGCGCGGTCGGAGCGTGCCCGCGCGCCGCGCCGGGCATCCGCATCGGATGTCCTCCCCCCAGGTCTGGCTCGGCAAGAAGGCGGCGAAGGCGACGGTGAAGCACACCGTCCACGGCGTCGGCTCCAAGGTCACGCGCACGCCCGTGCGCTCCACCACGCTGCTCACCACGGGCGCGGTGCTCGGGGCGCTCGTGGGGTTCCTCCTCGGCCGCCGCACGGCCAAGCCCGCCACGGGCGCCGCGCCGGTCGCATCACCGCCCGCGCCGCCGGCCACGCCGTCCTACCCGACCTCGGCCCACGACCCGGCCTCGGCGATCAACCAGTCCTGAGGCGCGCGGAAACAGCACAAAGCCGACGGGTTCCATAGGATTGGTCGATGCCGACCGATCCGACGACCGATCCGCTGCGCTTCGCCTACTGGGTGCCCAACGTCTCGGGCGGCCTGGTCACCAGCACGATCGAGCAGCGGACGGACTGGAGCTTCGCCTACAACCGCGAGCTCGCGCGGATCGCGGAGCGCGCGGGCTTCGACTACGCGCTCAGCCAGGTCCGCTACACCGCGAGCTACGGCGCCGAGTTCCAGCACGAGTCGACGAGCTTCTCGCTCGCCCTGCTGCTGGCGACGGAGCGCCTGAAGCTCATCGCCGCGGTCCACCCGGGCCTCTGGCAGCCGGCGGTGCTCGCCAAGTGGCTGGCCACCGCCGACCACCTCTCGGGCGGCCGGGTCGCCGTCAACGTCGTCTCGGGCTGGTTCGCCGACGAGTTCCGCCAGATGGGCGAGCCGTGGCTCGAGCACGACGAGCGCTACCGCCGCTCGGCCGAGTTCATCCAGGCCCTCCGGGAGATCTGGACGAGCGAGGACGCCCAGCTGGCCGGCGACTTCTACCGGATCCGCGACTTCGACCTCAAGCCCAAGCCGCTGTCCTGGCCGGGCCGCCCGCACCCCGAGATCTTCCAGGGCGGCAACTCGACCGCCGCCCGCGGCAACGGCGGGCGCCACGCCGACTGGTACTTCTCCAACGGCAAGCCGTTCGAGGGCGTGCGCGAGCAGCTCGCCGACCTGCGGCAGATCGCCGCCGACGCGGGCCGCGCGGAGCCGCCGCGCTTCGGGCTCAACGGCTTCGTCATCGTCCGCGACACCGAGGCCGAGGCGAAGGACCAGCTGCGCGAGATCGTCGAGAAGGCCCACGTGAAGTCCGTCGAGGGCTTCGCCGACGCGGTCAAGCAGGCCGGCCAGTCCACCAAGGACGGCAAGGGCATGTGGGCCGACTCGAGCTTCGAGGACCTCGTCCAGTACAACGACGGGTTCAAGACCCAGCTCATCGGCACGCCGGAGCAGGTCGCGCGGCGCATCGTGGACTAC
>CAXUES010000023.1:5152-8346 GCA_964250185.1 uncultured Solirubrobacteraceae bacterium
ACTACCGCGCGCTCGGCGTCGATCTCATCCTCACGGCGTTCCTGCACTTCCAGGAGGAGACGGAGGCCTTCGGCCGCGACGTCATGCCGATCGTGCGCGAACTCGAGGTGGAGGCCGGCCTGGACCCGTCCGCGGTCCCCGATCCGCTCGCCGGGCTCTCCGACGCCGACCCGTTCGTCTCGGTCGCGCCGGGCGCCTAGGCGCCGGGCGCCCTAGCGGCGCCCGACGATGGTGAAGGCCTTGCGGCGCACGGGGCTCGTCCCGGTCGTCGTGCTGGCCCGCGCCACGAGGCGGTAGCGCCCGCGGGCGAGCTGGCGCCCACCGATCCGGCCCGCCAGGCGCACGTAGTTGGAGCCCTCCCTGGCCTGGAAGGTGAAGGAGCCGCGCAGGCGCACGTAGCGGGTGCGCCCGCGCCGGACGATCCGGCGCTCGATCGTGAAGCGCACGGTGGCGTCGGTGTTCGGGATGCCGAACGAGAGCCCGGTGCCGCTGCCGTCCGAGCGCGAGGACTGCTGCAGCGAGCCGCCCGAGCGCGACGCGGTGAACCGCGGCGAGCTCAGGTCGAGCTCGCCGAGCTGCGGGACCGGCGGGACGATCGTCACCACGCCGGAGCCGACCGCCTCGGCGGTCGCGTCGGAGGAGCCCTCCTGCACGTAGGCGCAGACGACGTAGCGGCCCGGCTCGCGCAGGACGCCCGTGGTGTCCGGGACGGCGAAGGTCCCGGCCACGCCGCTGGCGAAGGCCACCGACGGTGAGGCGCTGTCGGCCGTGTAGGAGGCCGGGCACGGGCCGGCGCCCTCGGGCCGCACCCGCGCGAAGACCTGCCGCGGCACCTGCGTGGTCCCGGTGACGGTGAGCGGGACGTCGGCCCCCTCGGTCGCCGTGGCGGGCAGCTGGACGCCGACCGACGCCTGGTTGGGTGTGACGGTGAAGGTCGTGTCCGAGCGCGCGGAGGTCGTCTCCAGGTAGCCGCAGAGCCGGTAGGTCCCCGGGTCGTCGATGACCTGGGTGAGCTGGTCGGCGCTCGCGTTGCCGAAGAAGAGCTGCCTGCCCGTCTCCGAGGAGCTCGTGGGCGCGCACGGGTTGGCGTCGGCGATGCGGAAGTACCCGTAGGCGCGCGCGTCCTGCACGCCGGTCGTGTCCACCGCCCGCGTGAAGATCACGGGCGTGTCCTCCACCGAGGACGGCGGCGCGCCGATCGACACCGAGGCGGCCTGCGCGGCGGCGGGGGCGGCCGCGAGCGCGAGGGCGCCGGCGAGGAGCGCGAGCAGCGGGCGGAGGTGGAGCCTCATGGGCGCATCATGCACGCCCGGGCCGACGCGTGCCCCGCCTCAGGACGCCGCGGGGGCCTGCCAGTCCGTCAGGGCGCAGACCGTCGCCAGCGCGGCGCCCGGGCCGATCCAGAAGGCGCGGTCGGCCGGCTCGAAGGCGGCGCCGGTGAGGAACGGCACGGCGAGGAACGGCGGCAGGCTCGCCGCCTCGATCCAGCCGTGGGTGCGCAGCGACAGCACCGGCTCGACGCCCACGCGCGCCGAAGCCGTGGTCGATGAGCCCGTGCGCACGGGCCTCGATGGGCTAGGGGAGGGCCATGCCGCGGCCGCTACCCACGTCCCAGCGCGGTGATGAGCGCGACGCGCGCGCTGTCAGCCGCTGACGCCGCGCGGGTGGCCGAGGCGCCTGCGGTCGCCCGCGCCTCGGGTCCCAGGCACCAGGCGACGAGCGCGTCGAGGTCGTCGGCGGCGGGCGCGCGCACGGCCGGCCAGCCGACCGCCCGGGCCTGCGCGGTGACCTTCCCGCCGCCGGCGACGGGATCCAGCGCGAGCGCCGGCACCCCCGCGCGCAGGGCGAGGACGAGCCCGTGCATGCGGCTGGTCAGCACGACGTCGCAGCGGGCGACCAGCGCCTCGACCCGCGCCGCGCTCGTGAAGCGGTGCACGGGCTCGGAGACGAGCAGCAGGTCGGTGTCGAAGCTCAGCGGTGCGCCGTGCGCGACGGCGAGCTCGAGCAGGCGGTCGCCGGCCTCGCGGTGCAGGGTCGCCCCGTGCTCGGCCTGGGCGGGGGCGCGCACGACGCCGAGGACGGGCGGGAGCTCCGCCGGGCCGGGCGCGTGCCAGGCGTAGTCGGGCAGGCCCTCGCGCTCGAGCAGCGCGTCGACCGGCGGGCCGCCGTCGGGCAGCGGCGTGATGTCGGCGGCGACGAGGCGCGCGTGGGGGAAGCGCCCGCGCAGGCGGCGCAGCAGGGGCCGGTCGCCCCACGGCCCGCAGACGAAGCACACGACGTCGTAGGCCTCCGGGGCGACCGCCTCCCAGTCGACGTCGTCGGGCCCCCGCAGCGGCGGCGCCGCCGCGACGTCGAAGGGCACCCCGGCGTCCCGCAGCCAGCCCGCCGCGACGTCGCGGGCGAGCACGTCGCCGACCGTGGCGACGACCTCCGCGAACGAGGTCCAGCCACACAGGAGCACCCGCGACACGAGTTGCAGGGTGCCCAGTCCCGGGCGCAGCACTCCATCGTTGGTCCGGTTGGTGCTCCACTTCTGGGGATGGTGCGTCAGGATGCTCCACCCGTGCAACACGTCGGCCCCTCCATCGACGTGGTCCCCCTGCTCGAGGTCCTGCGCGGGCTGACCGGGATGGACGTCGCCTATGTCTCGGAGTTCCGCCGCGGCCGGCAGGTCGTGGTGACCGTCGCCGGCGACGGCGATGCGGTCGGCAGCTGGGAGGGCAAGGCCGACGACCTCGAGGACACCTTCTGCCAGCGGGTGGTCGACGGCCGCCTGCCCGGCGTCATCGCCGACGTCCCCGCCGACCCCGTCTGCGCGCCGCTGATCGCCGGCCGGGAGAAGCCGCTCGGCGCCTACCTCGGAGCGCCCCTGCGCACGGCGGGCGGGCGCCTGCACGGCAGCCTCTGCCTGCTGGCGGCGACGCCCCGGCCGGAGCTCGGCCGGGAGCAGCTCGAGCAGGTCGAGGTCTTCGCGCTCGTGCTGGGCCGGGCGCTGGCCGCCGACGAGGAGCGCGCCGCGGCCGCGGGGGAGCACGTCCGCGCCGCCGACGACGCCCGCCACGTCCTGCGCACGCCGGTGATGGCCATGCGCTTCCTCACCGAGGACCTCGCCACGTGCGCGGTCGACCCGCAGCACGCGGCCCGGGCGCTCGCCGGGGAGGCCACCGAGCTGACCGCGCTGCTCGACGGGCTCG
>CAXUES010000023.1:8356-10849 GCA_964250185.1 uncultured Solirubrobacteraceae bacterium
CCGCCGTCCGCGGCGACGTCGGGCAGCTCGCCCGCCGCGCCGCCGACGAGGCCGCCGCGCGGCTGGGTGCCGCGGGTCGGGTCGACGTCCGCGTGGATGCGGGCTTCCTGCCGGCCACGCTCGACGTCGACGCGGTGCTGCGCGCCCTGCGCGACGTGGTGGACAACGCCCTGCGCCACGCGGGCGCCGAGGGGCGCGTCGAGGTGCGGGTGGAGCGCGACGGCCCGACCGCGCTGGTGACCGTGACCGACCACGGACCGGGCATCACGCCGGAGCGCCTGGCGGACATCCGCGACGGCTTCGCCCGCGCCGACCGGGCGGTCGCCGCGGACATCCGCGGCCTGGGCTTCGGGCTGGCCGGCGCGCAGCGCGTCGCCGAGGACCACGAGGGCACGCTGAGCTTCGCGTCGCCGCCCGGCGCCGGCGCGGCGGTCGCGCTGCGCCTCCCCCTGCGCTGACACGCCGTCGGCGCGCCCGTAGGCTCCGCCGATGCTCCAGAAGGTCCTGGCCGCCAACCGCGGGGAGATCGCCACGCGGATCTTCCGGGCGGCGAACGAGCTGCGCATCCGCTCCGTGGCGGTCTACGCGCCCGAGGACCGCGACTCCGTCCACCGCGTCAAGGCCGACGAGAGCTACGAGATCGGCACGGCGGGGCACCCCGTCTCGACCTACCTCGACCCGCAGCTCGTCGTCGACGTGGCCACCCGCGTCGGCGCCGACGCCATCCACCCGGGCTACGGCTTCATGTCGGAGAACCCCGAGCTCGCGCGGCGCTGCGAGGCCGCGGGCATCGCCTTCGTCGGCCCGCCCGGCGACGTCCTCGGCCTGGCCGGCAACAAGACCCGCGCGCGGGAGGCCGCCGCGGCCGCCGGGGTCCCGGTGCTCGACGCCACGGGTGCCGTGACCGACGCCGACGAGGCGCTCGCGGCCGGGGAGCACCTCGGCTTCCCGCTGTTCATCAAGGCCGCCTCGGGCGGCGGCGGACGCGGCATGCGCCTGGTCAAGGAGCCGTCGGAGCTGGAGGGCGCGCTGCGCGACGCCATCCGCGAGGCCGAGGCGGCCTTCGGGGACGGCACGGTCTACCTCGAGCAGGCGCTCATCCGCCCGCGCCACATCGAGGTGCAGGTCCTCTCCGATCACACGGGCGACGTCATCCACCTCTTCGAGCGCGACTGCTCCCTGCAGCGCCGCCACCAGAAGGTCATCGAGATGAGCCCGGCACCCGGTCTGGATCCCGCGCTGCGCGACCGCCTGTGCGCCGACGCCGTGGCCTTCGCCCGCCACGTCGGCTACCGCAACGCGGGGACGGTCGAGTTCCTCGTGGACACCGCCCGCGGGACCTACGCGTTCATCGAGATGAACCCGCGCATCCAGGTGGAGCACACCGTCACCGAGGAGACGACCGAGGTCGACCTGGTGCGCGCGCAGCTGCTCGTCGCGGGCGGGATGACCCTGGCCGACATGGGCCTCACGCAGGACGCGATCGTCCAGCGCACCACCGCGCTGCAGTGCCGCGTGACCACCGAGGACCCCGAGGACGGCTTCCGGCCCGACGCGGGGACCATCACCGCCTACCGCTCGCCGGGCGGCGCGGGCGTGCGCCTCGACGAGGGCTCGGCCTACGTCGGCGCGGAGGTCTCCCCCTACTTCGACCCGCTGCTGGTGAAGATCACCGCGCGCGGGCGCACGCTGGAGAGCGCGGTCAACCGCGCCCGGCGCGCCGTGGCCGAGCTGCGCGTGCGCGGCGTCAAGACCAACCAGGGCTTCCTCGGCGCGCTGCTCGACGAGCCCGAGGTCATGGCGGGGGAGACGTGGACGACCTTCGTCGACGAGCGGCCCGAGCTCACCCGGCGCAAGGCGGGCGGCGACCGCGCCGGGCGCCTGCTCGCGCGGCTGGCCGACGTCACCGTCAACCGCGAGGCCGAGCCCCCGCCGCTCGCCGCCGACCCGCAGGCCAAGCTCCCGCCGACCCCGGGCACCCCGCCGCCGGAGGGCTCGCGCCAGCGCCTGGAGCGGCTCGGGCCCAGGGGGTTCGCGGAGGCGCTCCGCGCGCAGCAGGCGGTCGCGGTGACCGACACGACGCTGCGCGACGCCCACCAGTCGCTCTTCGCCACGCGCATGCGCACCTACGACGTGCTGGCCGCCGCGCCGCACCTCGCCCACGACCTCCCCGAGCTGCTCTCGCTGGAGTGCTGGGGCGGCGCGACGTTCGACGTGGCGCTGCGCTTCCTGCACGAGGACCCGTGGGACCGGCTCATGCAGCTGCGCGAGGCCGCGCCGAACGTCTGCCTGCAGATGCTGCTGCGCGGGCAGTCGATCCTCGCCTACTCGCGCTTCCCCACGCGGGTGGTCAAGGCCTTCGTGGCCGAGGCGGTCGCCTCGGGGATCGACGTCTTCCGGATCTTCGACGCGCTCAACGACGTCGAGGGGATGCGCGCGGCGATCGAGGCGACGCTGGAGACCGACGCGATCGCCGAGGGGGCGCTCTGCTAC
>CAXUES010000023.1:10859-15557 GCA_964250185.1 uncultured Solirubrobacteraceae bacterium
CGGCACCGGAACGGCCATCGCCGAGGTCGCGCTGTGCTACACCGGCGACCTGTCCGACCCGCGCGAGGAGCTCTACACGCTGGACTACTACCTGCGCCTGGCGACGCAGCTCGTCGAGGCGGGCGTCCACGTGCTCGCCGTCAAGGACATGGCCGGGCTGCTGCGCGCGCCCGCCGCCCGCACGCTGGTCACGGCGCTGCGCGCGGAGTTCGACGTGCCCGTCCACCTGCACACCCACGACACCGCTGGCGGGCAGCTCGCGACCTACCTCGCGGCGATCGAGGCCGGCGTCGACGCCATCGACGGCGCCGCGGCGCCCATGGCGGGGATGACCTCGCAGCCCTCGCTGTCGGCCATCGTCGCGGCCACCGCGACCACGGAGCGCGACACGGGCCTCTCACTGGACGCGCTGCTGGCCCTCGAGCCCTACTGGGAGGCCGTCCGCGGCCTCTACGCGCCGCTGGAGACGGGCCTGAAGGCCCCCACGGGCCGCGTCTACCGCCACGAGATCCCGGGCGGGCAGCTCTCCAACCTGCGCCAGCAGGCCGTCGGGGTCGGGCTGGCCGAGCGCTTCGAGGAGGTCGAGGCCGCCTACGAGCGCGCGGACCGCCTGCTCGGCCACATCGTCAAGGTCACGCCGTCGAGCAAGGTCGTCGGCGACCTCGCGCTGTACGTCGTCAGCGCGGGCATCGACCTGGACGAGCTCGAAGCCGATCCGGCCTCCTTCGACCTGCCCGACTCCGTGCTGGACTTCCTGCGCGGCGGCATCGGCAAGCCCCCCGGCGGCTTCCCGCAGCCCTTCACGGACAAGGCGCTGGAGGGGCGCGGCGCGGCGCCCGCCCCGCTGGAGGTCGACGACGAGCTCGCGCGCCACCTCGACGCGCCCGGCGCCGAGCGCCGGCGCGCGCTCTCCGAGGTGCTCTTCCCGGGGCCCGTGCGCGACTACGACGCCTCCTGGGAGGAGTTCGGCGACGTCTCGCTCATCCCGACCCGCGCGTTCTTCGGCGGCCTGGCCGAGGACGAGGAGCTCGCGGTCGACCTCGACCCGGGCGTGCGGGTCATCTACGAGCTCGAGGCGGTGGGGGAGCCCGACGACCACGCCGTGCGCACCGTGCTCGTGCGCGTCAACGGGCAGCTGCGGCCCGTGGAGGTCCGCGACCGCTCCATCGAGGCCTCCGCGGCGGAGATCGAGCGCGCCGATCCCTCGCAGGCCGGGCACGTGGCCGCACCGGTGACCGGCGTGGTGACGCTCTCGGTGGCCGAGGGCGACGCGGTGGAGGCCGGGCGCCCCGTGGCCACGCTGGAGGCGATGAAGATGGAGTCGACGATCTCGGCGCCGATCGCCGGGACGGTGCAGCGGATCGCCGCGAGCACCGGCGGCCGGCTGGAGCAGGGCGACCTCGTGCTGGTCATCGCCGAGGGCTGAGGGCGCCACGGGGCGGGCATGCTCGCCGCATGACCCGCAAGGCCGACTTCAACGCCGAGGACTGGTCGACTCTGACCGCCGCCCCGGCCCTCGCCGCCACCGCGGTGGCCGCCGCGGACCGCGGCGGCACGCTGCGCGAGGGGCTGTCGATGGCCCGCACCTACCAGGAGGCGCGCGCCGCCGACCACTCCGAGCTGCTCGAGGCGATCCTCACCTCGCCGCCCGGGATCGCCACGGCGCAGCGCTCGACCCCCGACGAGCTGCGCGCGTCGGCGCTGGACGGCGTGCGCCAGGCGTCCGACCTGCTGCGCGACCACGCGACGGAGAGCGAGCTGCGCGAGTTCGGCGACTTCGTGCTCGCCGTCTGCGACGCAGTGGCCCGCGCCCACAAGGAGGGCGGCGTGCTCGGCTTCGGCGGCAAGGACGTCTCGCCGGCCGAGCAGGAGGTGCTCGACCAGGTGGCCGAGGCGCTCGGGCCCCGCCCGGACTGAGGGCGCCCGCCGCCGGGCACCCATCGGGGATGACCACGATGCGTGCCGTGCAGGCCCCCGAGCCGGGAGGCGCCCTCGCGCTCGTGGAGCGCGACCTCCCCGAGCCCGGCGCCGGGCAGGTCCGCGTGACCGTGCAGGCCTGCGGCGTCTGCCACTCGGACTCCCTCACGGTCGAGGGGCACATGCCGGGCATCGAGTACCCGCGCATCCCGGGCCACGAGGTCGCCGGCGTGATCGACGCCGTCGGCGAGGGCGTCGAGGGCTGGGACGCGGGTCAGCGCGTCGGCGTGGGCTGGTTCGGGGGCAACTGCGGCCACTGCGAGCCCTGCCGCCGCGGTGACCTCATCGACTGCCGCAACCTGCTCATCCCGGGGATCTCCTACGACGGCGGCTACGCCGAGGCGATCATCGTGCCGACGAGCGCGCTGGCCAAGGTGCCGGACGACCTCTCCTCCGAGGACGCCGCCCCGCTGCTGTGCGCGGGCATCACGTGCTTCAACGCGCTGCGCGAGTCGGGCGCGCAGGCCGGCGACGTCGTGGCGATCCTCGGGATCGGCGGCCTCGGCCACCTCGGCGTGCAGTTCGCCGCCCGCCTCGGCTTCGAGGTCGTCGCGATCGCCCGCGGCGAGGAGAAGGGGCCGCTGGCCAAGGAGCTCGGCGCCCACCACTACATCGACTCGACCAACGAGGACGTGGAGCAGGCGCTGCAGGCGCTCGGCGGCGCACGGGTCATCCTCGCGACCGTCACGAACGCCGAGGCGATGAGCGAGGCCGCCAAGGGCCTCGGCGTGCGCGGCGAGATGATCGTCGTGGGCGTCTCCATGGAGCCGGTCTCGGTCACGCCGCTGCAGCTCATCAGCTCCTCGCAGTCGGTCGTCGGCCACGCCTCCGGCACCGCGAAGGACTCCGAGGACACCCTGCGCGTCGCCTCGCTCACCGGGGTGCGCCCGACGATCGAGACCCTGCCGCTCGAGCGCGCGCAGGAGGCCTACGACAAGATGATGGCCGGCGAGGCGCGCTTCCGGATGGTGCTCACCACGGGGAAGTAGCTCAGCGCTCCACGAGGCGGGCGGCGATCCCCTCGATCGTCGCCTCGCCCGCGCGCATCGACGGCTGCTCGTCGGCGAGCACGGCGATGGCCAGGCGCCGGTCGCCACGTCGCAGCAGCGCGACCTGGTGGATGAGCCCCTCGCGCCACCCGCCCTTGAAGCGGATGCGCAGGTGGCGGCGGGCGGCGACGGGCGCGATCCCCCAGCGCTGTTCGGCGACGATCCCGCCCAGCAGCGCGGCGGCCAGCGGGCGGTGGCGCGCGGGGACGAGCGCGTCGAGGCGCACGAACAGGCGGACCTGGTCGGCCGGGGTGATGCGAGGGCCGAAGGCGAAGCCCGTGGGGCGGAAGGCCCGCATGCCTGCGGCGCGGGCGACGGAGGTCAGGGCCACGTCGCCGCCGAGCGCGGCGTGGACCTGACGGGCGGCGGCGTTGTCCGACCGGGTGACCATCGCCCGCAGCCGCTCCTGCTCGTCGCCCACCACGGGGCGGTCGGCCGCGTGGCGCAGCGCGGCGACGAGCAGCATCGCCTTGCTCACGCTCGCCGAGGGGAAGTCGTCGGCCGGGTGCAGGCCCTCGATGCGCCCGCCCGGGCGCAGGACGGCGAAGGCGACGTGGCCGGGACGGGCGGCCGCGTAGCGGCGTGCGGCGGCGAGCCCCGCGCCCGTCACGCGCGGGACGGGCGCCGGCGGCGGCGGCAGGGCGGCCGCCGCGAGCATCAGCGCACCGAGGCGTCGGCCACCGGGACGTCGAAGCGGGTGTCGGGGAAGGGCTCGTCCCGCAGCGTGAAGTGCCACCACTCCGTGGGCAGCGGGGCGAACCCCGCCGCGACCATCGCGTGGCGCAGCGTGAGGCGGTTGGTCCGCTGGCGGCCCGTGATGCGCCCGTTGTAGGGGTGCGAGAGCGGGTCGAAGCAGTCATAGCCCGTGCCCATGTCGATCGACGCGTCGGGGAAGCGCTCGGCCTGGGGCGCCGCGCAGTCGACCAGGCGCTCACCCGGGCGGTAGGTCCCGTCGGCGCGCGCGCCGGTCAGCGGCTCGAGCGACAGGTCGAGCGTCGAGCCCCGCGAGTGCCCGGACTTCGCGGCGATGTAGCCCTTGGCGAAGACCGTCGACTTGCGCACCCGCGGGTAGAACTCGGCCTTCATGCGCTGGTCGCCCAGGCGCCTGCCCCAGCGCACGAACGCGTCGACGGAGCGCTGCGGGCGGAAGCAGTCGTAGATCTTCAGGCGGTAGCCCTCGGCCTCGACGGCGGCCTCGACGCGCGCGAGGGCCTGCGCCGTCGGCACGGTGAGCAGGCAGCGTGGCTCCGCATAGCCCGGGATCGGCGCGCCCGTGAAGTTGTGGGGCGTCGCGTAGCGGATGTCGAGGTCGGCCGCCGGCACGACGCCGCGCACGTCGGTGAAGGCGCCGATCGGCAACGCGTCCTGCACGGAGTCCGCGCGCGCGGCGGCGGGCGCGAGCAGGGTGGCGGCGGTGAGCGCGAGCGCGCAGAGGACGTGGCGGGGCCGGGACATGCGCGCGGACGCTACCGGCGCCACACTGGCCGTCCATGGCCATCAAGGACACATCCACCCTCACCGAGGTCCTCGCCCCGGGCCTGCTCGAGCGCTTCGAGCGCTACGTCCGCGTCGACACGCAGGCGGCCCGCGGGGAGCGCGCGCAGAGCCCGAGCACGCCGGGCCAGCTCGACCTCGCCCGGCTGCTCGTGGAGGAGCTCGGGGCGCTCGGCGC
>CAXUES010000024.1:0-15376 GCA_964250185.1 uncultured Solirubrobacteraceae bacterium
ACCCGACGCAGGGCGTGGCCTACACGCTCAACAGCGTCACCGCGGTCGTCCTGGGCGGTGCGAGCCTCTTCGGCGGCCGCGGCTCGTTCATCGGCGCGCTCTTCGGCGCGGCGCTGATCACGACGATCATCAACGTCACGACGTTCCTCGACCTCGGCCAGTCGTGGCAGTACTGGTTCCTCGGCGTCCTGACCCTCGTCGCCGCGGGCATCTACACGCAGGCGCGACGCGCGGGCGCGCGCTCGGCGGCCGCCTGATGGGGTCCCTGGACGGCCGCACCGCGCTCGTCACGGGCGCGGGCAGCGGCATCGGCGCGGGCATCGCCCGCGTGCTCGCCCGGGAGGGCGCCGAGCTCGTGCTCACCGACCTCGACCTCGCGAGCGTCCAGGCGCTGGCCGACGAGCTCGGCGGCCGCGCGCTGCGCCACGACGTGACGGACCGCCTGTCCTGCGCCGAGGTCGCGCAGGCGGCGGGCCACGTCGACGTGCTCGTCAACAACGCCGGCGTCTCCAGCGGCGTGGCCTTCCTCGAGCTCACCGAGGAGGAGCTCGACCGCGTCATCGCGGTGAACCTCAAGGGGGCCTTCCTGACGACGCAGGCGGTCGTCGGCCCGATGATCGAGCGCCGGTCGGGGAGCATCGTCAGCATCTCCTCGATGGCCGGCAAGGAGGGGCTCCCGCTGCTGTCGCACTACTGCGCGACGAAGTTCGGCGTGCTCGGGATGACCCAGTCGCTGGCCAAGGAGCTCGCCCCGCACGACGTGCGGGTCAACGCGGTCTGCCCCGGCGTCGTGCGCACCCCGCTCTGGGAGCCGCTGCTCGACGACCTCGCCGCGAGCCGGCAGATCACCCGCGAGGCGGCCTGGCAGGAGTTCGTCGACCCGATCCCGCTCGGACGTCCGCAGGAGCCGTCGGACATCGGCGAGGCCGTGGCCTTCCTGGCCTCCGATCGCGCCCGCAACATGACCGGGCAGGGCATCAACGTCACCGGCGGGATGCAGCTGCACTGATGGTCCCGACCCACCCGTCCAACCGTCCCGACAGGAGCATCGCCTGATGCGCGCCGTCCGCTTCCACGCCGCCCACGACATCCGCATCGAGGACGTCCCCGAACCCGGGGCGCTGGGCCCGTACGAGGTCCTGCTCGCCCCGAGCCTCGTCGGGATCTGCGGCACCGACCTGCACGAGTACCTGGCCGGGCCGATCGTCACCCCGACGGAGCCGCACCCGCTCACGGGCGCGACGAACCCGCAGATCCTCGGCCACGAGCTGTCGGCCGAGGTCGTCGAGGTCGGCGAGGCCGTGCGCACCGTGCGCCCGGGCGAGCGCGTGTCGGTCATGCCGCTGGCCTACTGCGGGCAGTGCCACCCGTGCGTGCGCGGCCTCAACCACCTGTGCGAGCGCATGGGCTGCGTCGGCCTGAGCTGGGCCTGGGGCGGCCTGGGTGAGCGTGCCGTCGTGCTCGAGCACCAGGTCGCGGTCCTCCCCGACTCGGTCAGCGACGAGCAGGGCGCGCTCATCGAGCCCGCCGCCGTCGCGCTGTACGGCGTGGAGAAGGGCGGCGTGCGCCCCGGCGACCGGGTGCTGATCGCGGGCGCGGGGCCCATCGGCGCGCTCGCCGTGCTCGCCGCCCGGGCCGCCGGCGCCGGCGAGGTCTACCTGTCGGAGCCCAACGCCGTGCGCGCCGAGCGCGCTGCGCCGCTGCAGGCCGACCTCGTCCTGGACCCCACGAGCGACGACGTGGCGGCCGTGCTGCGCGAGCGCACGGGCGTCGGCGTCGACGTGGCCATCGAGTGCGCGGGCAACGCGCACGCGCTGGACGACTGCATCCGGGCGACCCGCCGCGCCGGGACGATCGTGCAGACCGGCCTCCACGTGGCGCCGGCCACCGTCCACCCGATGCTCTGGGCCGAGCGCGAGCTGACCATCGTCGGCACGTGGTGCTACCCGGTGTACGACTGGCCGCGGATCGTCTCGCTCGTGGCCAGCGGCGCGTTCCCGGTCGAGCGCGTGGTCACCTCGCGGATCGGCGTCGACGACGCGGTGACCGGCGGCTTCGACGTGCTCGTCGATCCCTCGGGCAGCGAGATCAAGGTGCTCGTCGAGGTCGGGGGCGCGTGAGCGCCATGCTCTGCCACCACCCCGACGCCAGGAGCGCCGCATGACCGAAGCACCCGACACCCCCCGCCGCGTCGCCCTCGTCGCCGGCGTCAGCGGCATCATCGGCTCGAGCCTCGCCGAGCGGCTGATCGCCGACGGCTGGGAGGTCCACGGCCTCGCCCGCCGGGCGTTCACCGGCGTGGCGGGCGTCCACCCGGTCGTCGCCGACCTCCAGCGCCCCGAGACGGTCGGCCCGGCGCTCGAGGGCGTGGCGCCGACGCACGTCTTCTTCACCACCTGGGCCCGCCAGGACACCGAGGCGGAGAACTGCCGCGTCAACGGCGGGATGCTCCAGGCGCTCCTGGACGGCGTCGCCGACGCGCCCGTGCAGCACGTCGCGCTGCTCACCGGCCTCAAGCACTACCTCGGGCCCTTCGAGTCCTACGGCCAGGGCCCGATCCCCGAGACGCCCTTCCGCGAGGACCAGGAGCGCGTGCCGGGCGACAACTTCTACTACGTGCAGGAGGACGTCCTGTGGGCGGCCGCCGAGCGCCAGGGGTTCACCTGGAGCGTGCACCGCTCGCACACGGTCACGGGCTTCGCGACCGGCAACGCCATGAACATCGCGCTGACGCTCGCGGCCTACGCGGCCATCTGCCGCGAGACGGGCCGGCCCTTCACGTTCCCGGGCTCCGAGACGCAGTGGAACGCGCTGACCGACATGACCGACGACGACCTGCTGGCCGACCAGATGATCTGGGCCTCCACCGATCCCGCGGGGGCCGACGAGCCGTTCAACGTCGTCAACGGTGACGTCTTCCGCTGGCGGCGCATGTGGCCCGAGCTCGCCGAGATGCTCGGCGTCGAGTCGTGGGAGGGCTTCGAGGGCGCGCCGCGCCCGCTGGAGGAGCAGATGGCCGACGCGGAGCCGGTGTGGGCGCGGCTCGTGGAGGAGCACGGCCTGGCCGAGCCCGACCTGGCCCGCGTCGCGTCGTGGTGGCACACCGACGCCGACCTGGGCCGCGAGATCGAGTGCGTCACCGACCTGAGCAAGGCGCGCACCGCGGGCTGGACGACGTACGTGCGCACCGAGGACGCCTTCGCGCGGCTCTTCGCGCGCTACCGCGAGGCGAGGATCGTCCCGTGAGCGACCAGCCCGCCCGGAGCGACTTCGGCGCCCGCGACGAGCGCGTCGCGTGCCTGACCTACACGCGCCTGCGCCGCCGCGAGGGCATCCCGGACGAGCTCTTCCACGCGTACTGGCGCGACGTCCACGGACCGCTGTGCGCGCGGCTGCCGGGGCTGGGGTCCTACCTGCAGCACCACCTCGCCCGCGACCACACCGCCGAGCTGTGGCGGCTGCCCGAGGGCGTGGAGCGCATCACCACGCCGTTGGACGGCATCGTGGAGATCGGCCACCTCAGCGACGCCGACCAGGCGACGTTCACCGAGGCGAGCGCGCTGCTGTTCGGCGACGAGCGCAACTTCATCGGCCACGACATCGCCTGGAAGCTGCCGCGCGGCTCGCGCACGGTGCTCGACCGCCAGGCCGACGCGACGCCCAACGGCCGCGATCCGCTGCACCGCCTGCACCTGCACCTGCACGCCCGGACCGGCGGCGAGCCGTTCCGCGCGTGGGCGGACGGCTTCGCGGACGCGCTCGCCGCGCACGACGCCGCGGACAAGGTGCGCCTGCACCTCCCCGAGCCCTACGACAACGCCGACCCGCAGCCGCCCGCGCCCGACGTCGACCACGTCCTGGAGGGCGACGGCGGCGACGTCGCCCTGCTCGAGGTCGCCTTCGGCAGCGCGCGGATCGCCCGCGAGGTGCTCGAGTCGGCCCCGGTCGACGCGCTCATCGCCGGCAGCGCCGAGCACGTGCGCGCCCAGGCGACCTACCTCGTCCGCGACGTCATCCACTACGTCCGCGACGGCGAGCTGACCACCGCGGGCCTGCGCGGCGCCGGGCCCGCCGCGCTCGTCGAGGCGCTCGGCGCGGCCAACCAGGTCCAGGAGGACGTCACCCGCCTGTTCGTCCGCTAGCGCAGCGGCGGCCGGCGCTCCGCCCAGGGGAGCGCCACCTCCAGCTGCGCGGCCAGGCCGAGCAGGACGTCCTCGCCGGGGGCCATGAGCTGCACGCCGGCGGGCAGGCCGGCGGCCTCGTGGGTCGGCAGGGAGATCGCCGCCCAGCCCGTGACGTTGGCCATGGTCGTCCAGCCCGTCCACGCGAACTCCGCGGCGAAGAACGCCTCGGTGTCCTCGTGCGGGTCCAGCATGGTCCCCAGGAGCGGCGGCGGCTGGTTCAGCGACGCGCAGAGCACCGCGTCGCTGCCGGCCAGCGAGGCGCCGAACGCGCGGCCCTGCTCGCGGAGCACCTCGACGGCGTCCTGCACGTCCAGCGGTCCGAGGGAGCGGCCGAGCTCGGCCATGGCCCACGTCGCGGCCTCGACGTCGTCGGGGCCGACAGGCGAGCCCAGGTGGGCCTCGGCGGTGCGCAGCGCGGCGAGGTTCGCCGCGCCGTGGAGCACGGCGATCGCGTGGCGGACGGCCTCGGGGTCGACGACGGGGACGAGCTGCTCGACGTGGTGGCCGGCCTCGGTCAGCGCTGCCGCGGCCCGTTCGACGCCGGCGGCCATCTCCGGGTGCAGCGTGCCCCCGAAGGGCGCCGGGCCGGCCAGGGCGATCCGCAGGCCGGTCGCCGGGCGCTCGAGCGCCTCCAGCGACGACCCGGGCGGCGCGACGAGCGGCCCGTAGGGCTCCCCGGGCACCCGCCGCGAGGCGACGTCGAGCAGCGCGGCGCTGTCGCGCACCGTCCGCGTGAGCGCGTGGACGGAGACCAGCCCGAACATCCCCTCGCCTCCGGGCGCCAGCGAGACGCGTCCGCGCGAGGGCTTCAGGCCGACCAGCCCGCAGCACGCGGCCGGGATGCGGATCGAGCCCGTGCCGTCGCCGCCGGAGCCCGCGGCGAGCACGCCGGCGGCGACGAGCGCGGCGGACCCGCCGCTGGAGCCGCCCGGGGTCCGGGTGGGGTCCCAGGGGTTGTGGGTCGCGCCGGAGCGCGCGCCCTCCGTCGTGGTGAAGTTGCCGAACTCCGGCGTGGTGGTCCGCGCGCAGACGAGCAGGCCGGCGTCCTCGTAGGCCTGCACGGTCGCCGAGCTCTCCGTGGGGACGGGGTCGTGGCGGGTGATGCGCGAGCCGCCGCGCTCCTGGACTCCGGCCTGCGCGGCGCCGAGGTCCTTGAGCGCGAAGGGCGCCCCGGCCACGGGCGAGGCGGGCAGCGGCGCGCGTGCCCTCGTGCGCGCCGCCTCGGTGAGGTCGAGCGCGACGGCGTTGAGCGCGGCGGCGCCCTCGAGGCGCTCCGCGGTCGCCTCCACGAGCTCGAGCGCGCTCACCTCGCCGCGGGCGACGAGCGCGGCCTGGTCGAGCAGGGGAAGCCAGCGGGTGTCCTCGGCGATGCTCACGCCGCGGGATGCTCACAGGTGCGGCGGCGGCTAGCGTCCGCCCCGATGCCCGCGACCGACCTGCGCGCCCGCGCGCGGGCCGCCCTCGCCGCCCGCCGCCGCGAGCTCCTCCCGGCGGGCGCCTTCGCCCCGGGCGGCACCCACGTGCTCGCCCTGCGCGACGCGCTCGTGCCGACGCTGGACGCCGCCGACGTCGCCTGGGTCCACGACGCGCTGGCGGCCCGGGCCAAGGGGGAGCTGCGCCCGACGCGCGCCGGCCTCGTGCCGCTGCACGCGGCGTGGTCCTCGTCGGCGCTCGTGGCCGGCGCCTACGCGCCGTGGCGCAGGGAGGCGACGATCCGCCTGGAGGAGCGGCTGCTCATCCCCCACGGCGGCGGGGCGCCGAACCTCGACCTGGCCTTGGAGCTCCAGGACGGCACGCTCGTCGGGTGGAGGCCAAGCTCACCGAGCACCTGGCGGCCACGCGCCCGCGCCCGTGGAAGGACGCCTACCGCCGCCCGGCGATGGCCGAGGAGCTCGACCCGGGCTGGCGCGCGACCTTCGCCGGCCTGCTCGCCGACGACGAGCGCGCGCCCCGTCACCTCGACGCGGGGCAGCTCGTGCGCCACGCCCTGTCGCTGCGGGGGGAGGGCGAGCTCGTCTACCTGCACTGGGAGCCGGCCGACGCCGAGGAGCACCCGGAGGTGCTCGCCCACCGCGCCGAGCTCGCGAGGCTGCTGGAGCGCGTGGGCGACGCGCGCCCCGCGCTCCGCGCGGTCACCTGGTCCGCGCTGCTCGCGGGCTGGAGCGACGAGCGCCCCGCCCACGTCGCTGCCCTGCGCGACCGCTACGACGTGCGCGTCGCGCGCCGGCCCGCGCGCTGACGGGCGTGGAGGTCTCCGCCGCGGCGGCGACGGCGCTGCGCGGCGCGGCGTCCTCCTCGGCGGACGGGGCCGCGGCGGGGACGGGGAGCGGCGCGGCGGCGGGGGCGGCGGGGGCCGCGACGGCGACAGCGGCGGGGGCCGGAGCGGGAGCGGGAGCGAAGGCGCCCTGCGGCTCGGGGGTGGCGGCGCAGGCGGCCAGCGGCGCGCCGTAGACCGCGGACATCACGCCGCCCTCGGCGTGGTCGTGGCCCAGCAGGTGGCCGGCCTCGTGGACGAGGACCGTGCAGAGCTTGGGCCAGTCCCAGCTCGCGCGCGGGTTGAGCGCGATGACGCAGTTGGTCGTGCGCTGGGGCGCGGTGCGCAGGTCGCCCGTGGTCGACCACGACGAGACCGCGTTGAGATCGACGTCGGCGGCGGCCGTCCAGCGCACGTCGACGACGCCGCTGCAGGCCGCGATGCCCCACTGCTGCTGGGCCAGCCCGAGCGCCGCGGTCACGTCGGCGCCCCGCGGATCCACCGGCCCGTCGTCCGCGCGGGCGGCGGCCGCCGGGGCGAGGAGCACGAGGAGGGCGCAGACGGCGGTGAGGAGGACGCGGGTGGCGGCGGGCATGGGGATGACCCTGCGGCCCGCTGGTGTCCGCGAGGTAGCGCCGCGGCGCGCGTCCGGTGTGGACGGCGTGTCGGGCCGGTGCGGTGACCGACCCGACCCGCCTGCCCCCGGCTAGCTGCCCTGCTCCATGCTCCACATCTGCCAGATGGTGGTGCGCACGGAGCGCGGCTGCTCGAGGACGACGCGCGTGGCGTGGGCGACGTCCTCGGCGCGCAGGTAGTCGTCGAGCTCGGCGGAGCCCTCCTCGCGGCCCGCGCCGATCGCGAACTCCGTGGCGGTGCCGGCCGGGCAGATGAGCGTCACGCGGGTGCCCTCGGCGCGCAGCTCGCGATCCAGCGAGCCGCCCAGGCCGACCTGGGCGTGCTTGGTGCCGGCGTAGACGGCCTCGTCGTCGCCGCCGCGGAAGCCCGCGACGGAGCTGACGATGATCACGTCGCCGCCGTCGCCCTGGGCGCGGAACTGGCGCACCGCGGAGCGGACGGTCCACACCGTGCCGGTGTAGTTGGTCTCGATCATCTCGCGCAGCTGGTCGTCCTCGAGGTCGAGGATGCCGCCGTAGGCGCCGATGCCGGCGTTGGCCACGACGGTGTCGAGGCGGCCCCACTTCTGCACCGCCGCGGCGACGAGGTCCTGGTTGTGCTGGGGATCGCGGACGTCGCCGACGACGGCGACCGCGCGGTCCTCGCCGAGCTCGGCCACGAGCGCGTCGAGGCGCTCGGCGCGGCGGCCGCTCAGCGCGACGTTCGCGCCGGCGGCGACGAGGGAGCGGGCGGTGGCGGCGCCGATGCCGGCGGTCGCCCCGGTGATGGCGGCGACGGTGCCCTCGATGGAACGGGTGGTCTGGTGCGGCATGGGAGCTCCTGGGGTGGGACTGGAGCTCAGAGCCTCCCCGGCACCACGGGCGCGCACGCGCCGTGGCCCCTCACCGCCGGCTCAGGCCGCCGCGGCGAGGGCGAGGTCGTCCGCGGTCGGGCGCACCGCCGGCATCGACGCCAGGCCGATCACGAGGTTGGCCCCGGCGAAGAGCGCGGCGATCAGCATCCCCCGCTGGAAGCCGTCGGACAGCGCGGCGACCTGGCCGGCCCCGCCGGCGATGGCGTCGGCGGCGCGGCTGTTGGCGAGCGTCGTCACGACGGCCAGGCCCAGCGCGCCGCCGATCTGGTTGCCCGCGTTGATGATCCCCGAGGCGACGCCCGTGTCGGCGTGGCGGACCTCGGACACGGCCGTGATGCTCGTCGAGACGCCGACGAGCGGCAGCCCGATCCCGAACACGACCAGGCCGGGGAGGACGTCGGCGAGGTACGTGCTCCCCGCGTCCGCGCGGCTGAGCAGCAGGAGCCCGACGAGGCTGATCGACGCGCCGGCGACCATCACCCGGCGCGTGCCGACCCGCTGCACGAGGGCCGGCGCGGTCACCGCGGCGGCGATCGCCGCGACGCCCATCGGGACGAACTCGAGGCCCGCGCGCAGCGCGCTCGCGCCCATCACGTCCTGGAGGTAGAGGGCGGTGAGGAAGAACATCGAGATGAACGACGCGCCCGCGAGCAGCTGCGCGGTGCTGCCGGCGGAGAGCCCGCGGGAGGCGAAGAGCCGCAGCGGCACGAGCGGCGCGGCGACCCGGCGCTCGATCCGCACGAACAGGACCGCCAGCGCGACCGCGGCGGCGAAGAGGCCGAGGACCACGGGGGAGCCCCAGCCGTCCTCGTTGGTCCGGATGACGCCGTAGACGAGCGCGAGCACCGCGCCGGTGGCGCTGAGCGCGCCGGCCACGTCGACGCCGCGCCCGTTGTCGGCGCGGCTCTCGGCGACGACCCGCAGCGCGGCGGGCGCCACGAGCAGGCCGACCGGCACGTTGACCCACAGCACCCACTGCCAGCCGAGCGCGTCGACGAGCACGCCGCCCGCCACGACGCCGACGGTCCCCCCGAGGCCGGCGAGCGCGCCCCACACGCCCAGCGCGCTGTTGCGCTCCCGGCCGGCGGGGAAGATCGAGGTGACCAGCCCGAGGGCGGCGGGGGAGAGCAGCGCGGCACCCAGGCCCTGCACGGCGCGGGCCCCGATGAGCACGCCCTCGCTGGAGGCGAACCCGCCGGCGAGCGACGCGCCCGTGAAGAGCGTGAGCCCGGTGAGGAACATCCGCCGGCGGCCGAGCAGGTCGGCCGCGCGGCCGCCGAGGAGCAGGAAGCCGCCGAAGAGGAGCACGTAGGCGTTGATGACCCACTGCAGCGACGCGGCGGAGAAGCCGAGGTCGGCCTGGATGTCGGGCAGCGCGACGTTCACGATCGTCACGTCGAGGACGACCATGAACTGCGCGAGGGCGAGGACGGCGAGGGCCCGCCAGCGGCGGGGATCAGGCGTGGGCATCGGAAGGCTCCAGTCGAGAACGGTTCGTGTGCTGAACGATCAGCCGACCGTAGCGACATGAGCCGAACGGTTCAAGTCGTGAATGGTTCGTCTGTCGTCTACGCTGTGGCCATGGACCTCACGGGCCACCAGCCGGCCACCGCCCTCGCCGAGGGCTTCGCGGCGCGGGTGCCCCTGCTGGTCAACGCGCTCGCCACGGAGATCGCCGCGCGGGCGGAGCCGGCCCTGGCGGAGCTCGGCCTGACGGGCAGGACCTACATGGCCCTGGCGGTGCTGCAGGACGACCGCCCCGGCTCCCAGCTCGAGCTCTCCCGGCTGCTGGGGTGCGTCGCCGCGGTAGTGGTGCAGATCGCCGACGACCTCGAGGCCGCCGGCTTCGCCGAGCGCACGCGCGATCCGACCGATCGCCGCCGCTCCATGCTGGCCATCACGCCCGCCGGCCGCGACGCGCTCGAGCGGGGCGACGAGATGGCCCGGCAGGTCGAGGACGAGCTCCTCGGCCACGCCACGGCCGCCGAGCGCGAGCGCCTGCACGAGGTGCTGCGCGACGCGCTGCGACCGCAGCCCGCCGGCGTCACCACCTAGGAACCAGCGCATCGCTCTACAGCTGTGGGCCGCCGCGGCCGATGCGGAGGTCCATGCGTGGGCGAGCGATGGCCGTTGCGGGGGTGACCTTCCTCGTCCTCGCCGCGCTCGTCGTGATCATCGCCAACGACGTGCGGCGTGCCGCCGACGACGACCGCACGCGGGCCCAGGCGCAGGCCGGCGGGCGTGCGGTGGAGCGCATGGAGCTCGAGCTCGACGAGCTGCTCGCCACGGCGGCGCAGCTGCGCCGGACCGTCGACGCGGTGGGAGCCGTGCGGTCACGCGGCGACTTCCCCACCTTCGCGCGCCGGACCGCCGACCTGCCGGTGGTGACGTCGGTGGCGCTCGAGCAGGTCGTACCGGCCGACCGCCGGGCGGCCTTCGAGCGCCGGGCGGCGGTCCCCATCGACCGACCGCTCGCCGCCGACCCGCGGCTGCCGTCGCTGGTGATCACCTCGGCGCTGTCCAAGGAGGTCACCAGCAGCGCGCTGTGGGGCCTGGACGTCTTCGTCGATCCGCGCCGCCGCGCCGTCCTGCGCTCCGCCTTCCGCAGTCGGGCGGCGCAGGCCACGCCTCCCGTCTCGGGGCTCAAGCGCCGCGAGGTCGGCATGACCCTGTACCTGCCGCTCGCCCGGCGGCCCGGCATGCCGATGGGCGACGCCATCGGGGTGTCGCTGGATGTCGACCGCCTCGGCCCGCAGCTCATCGCGTCGCTGCCGGCTCAGACCCAGGCGGCCATCCGCGACGGAGGTCGCGTCATCTCCGGCCGGGTGGACCGCGGGCGCGCCGTCGCATCGCGGCCCTACGCCTTCGCGGGGCGCCAGTGGCGGTTGTCCGCCGCGGCGCCGGCGCCGTCGCGCAGCGACCTGTGGCTCAGCGTCCTGGTCGGCGGGCTGGCGTGCGCCGCGGCGACGACCGCCTTCGTGGCCTGGCTCCTCGGCCGGCTGCGCCGCGCCTCCGACGAGCGCCGCGCGCTGGCCGACCGCATCGGCGACCTGTTCGCCCACTCGCCGCTGGGCATGCTGGTCACCGACTCCCAGCACCGCATCATCGAGGTCAACCCCTCGATGGAGGCGCTCGTCGGCCGCTCCGCCGAGGAGCTCCACGGACGCACGGCCCTCGAGATCGTCGGCCGGCCGGACCGCGCGGCGGTGCGGCAGGTCGTGGAGGACCTGACGGCGGGGCGCTCGGCGACGCCCTCGGGGGAGGTGCGCCTGCGGCGCGCGGACGGGTCGCTGTTCTGGGCCCAGATGACCGCCACGCCGCAGCGCGAGCCGGACGGCGCCCTCAGCGGCCTGCTGGTGCAGGTGCAGGACATCGAGGCCCGCCGCACCCGGCAGGACGAGCTGCGGGAGCTGGCCGACCGGGATCCGCTCACCGGGACCCTCAACCGCCGGTCGTTCGACGAGCGCCTCGAGCGGCACGTCGCGGCATGCGCCGCCACGGGCCCCTGCGGGGCGGTCTTCGTCGTCGACCTCGACGCCTTCAAGCAGGTCAACGACGTCCACGGGCACGCCGCGGGCGATCGCATGCTGCGCGCGGTCGCCGACGCGCTGCGCTCCTGCCTGCGCGGCACCGACCAGCTCGCGCGCATCGGCGGCGACGAGTTCGCGTTCCTGTTGCGCGACGGCACGGACCCGGGCGACTTCGACATCGTCCTGGAGCGCGTGCGGACCGCGCTGCACCGGGGCGACCTGCACGCCTCCGGTGTGGAGCTGCGGCTGCGCGCGTCGGTCGGCTACGCGTGCTTCGCGGACCACGCCGCCGCCGACGCGCCGACCATGCTCGACCTGGCCGACACCGCCATGTACGCCGCCAAGCGGACCGGCGCGCTCCGGCCCGAGGTCGCCTGAGCGCTCGGGACGACGCGGGTCGGCTCAGCGGCGGTCCACCCGGTAGGTGAGGTGGGTGCAGACGGGGGAGGCCTCCACCGACACCTGCGTCAGGCGGTGGCGGCCCACGCCGGCGAACAGCGGCGTGCCCGAGCCCAGGACCTCGGGCGAGACGTGCAGGCGCAGCTCGTCGAGCAGGCCGTCGCGCAGGCACGAGCCCACGAGCGCGCCGCCGCCCATCACGAACACGTCGCGCTCGCCGGCGGCCGCGCGGGCCAGCTCCACCGCCGCGGCCGGGCCGTCGGTGACGAAGGTGAAGTCGTGCGAGGTGACCAGGCGGTGCGTCGCGGGCGCCTCACGCGTGACCACGAAGAACGGCGGCCGCCCGTCCGCGTCGGCGCCGTAGCCGCGCTCGTCGCTCCAGGCGCCGTCGACGGTGTCGAAGGTTCGCCGGCCCATGAGGACCGCGCCCGACGCGCGCGTGTGGCGTTCGATGACGCCCCGGTCGACGGGGTGGTCGCTGTCCAGGGCCCACGCGTGCAGCCCCTCCGCGTTCCGGCCGAGGCCGTGCTGCAGGTCGGCTCCGGGGCCCGTGACGAACCCGTCGACCGAGGTGGTGATGTCGCCGATCACGATGGTCATGGCCTCAGGACGCCGTGGACGTGGGAGGGTCATCGGCGCGACGATGTCGAGGACCGCGCGCCGGCTCCGTCCCCCGGGCAGACGCGGTCACCTCGGGCCACGCGACACCAAGGAGAGACGACATGGCCAAGTACCTGCTGCTCAAGCACTACCGCGGCGCCCCGGCGCCCAAGAACGACATCGCGATGGACCGCTGGACGCCCGAGGAGGTCGAGGCCCACCTCCAGTACATGCGCGACTTCGCCTCGCGCCTGCGGGAGACGGGCGAGTACGTCGACGGCCAGGCGCTCGCGGCCGAGGGCGCCTGGGTGCGCTCCGACGGCGAGGGCCGGCCGCCGGTCACCGACGGGCCCTTCCCCGAGACCAAGGACCTCATCGCGGGCTGGATGATCATCGACGTCGACAGCCAGGAGCGCGCCTACGCGCTGGCGGGCGAGCTCTCGGCGGCCCCGGGCGCCAACGGCGAGCCGATCCACGAGTGGCTCGAGGTGCGCCCGTTCCTCGCCGAGCGCGAGACGGTCACGGAGTGACCCTGGACGAGCGCCTGCTGCGCGACGTGGTGCCCGGCACGACCGCGGCGCTCGTGCGGCGTGGCGTGGACTTCGCCGCCGCCGAGGACGCGGTGCAGGAGGCGCTCGTGCAGGCCGTGCGCACGTGGCCGGACCGGCCTCCCGCCGATCCCCGCGGCTGGCTCGTGACGGTCGCCTGGCGCAAGTTCCTCGACGCGCACCGCTCCGACGCGGCGCGCCGCGACCGGGAGGAGCGCCTCGAGGCCGAGCCGCCGCCGGGGCCCGTCGCCGACGCCGACGACGCGTTGGCGCTCCTGTTCCTCTGCGCGCACCCGTCGCTGACGCCGACCTCGGCGGTCGCGCTCACGCTGCGCGCGGTGGGCGGGCTGACCACCGGGCAGATCGCGCGGGCCTACCTCGTCCCGGAGGCGACCATGGCCCAGCGCATCAGCCGGGCCAAGCGGACGCTGCGCGACGTGCGCCTCGACGCGCCGGGCGAACCGGCGACGGTGCGGCGGGTGCTCTACCTCATCTTCAACGAGGGCCACGGCGGCGACGTCGACCTGGCGGGGGAGGCGATCCTCCTGTGCCGGCAGCTCGCGGCGGGCACCGACGACCCGGAGACGGCGGGGCTGCTGGCGCTCATGCTGCTCCACCACGCCCGGCGCCCGGCGCGCACCCGGCCCGGGGGCGGCCTCGTGCCGCTCGACGAGCAGGACCGGGGGCTGTGGGACGTCGGGCTCATCGCCGAGGGCGTGGCGATCCTGCAGGACGCGCTGGCGTGCGAGCAGCTCGGCGAGCTCCAGGCGCAGGCGGCCATCGCCGCGCTGCACGCCGACGCGCCACGGGCGGAGGAGACCGACTGGCCGCAGATCGTCAGCTGGTACGACGAGCTGCTGCGCCTGACGGGCAGCCCGGTGGTGGAGCTCAACCGGGCGGTGGCCGTCGGCCAGGCCGATGGCGCGGCTGTCGGCCTCGCCGCGCTGGCCGCCGTGCCGCTCGGGATCCCGCGGCGCACGGCGGCCGCGGCCTACCTCCACGCCCAGGCCGGTGACCTGGCCCTCGCCGCGGACCTCTACGTCGAGGCGGCCGCCGCGGCGACGAGCGTCGGCGAGCGGGACCACCTCACCCTGCAGGCTGCGCGCGCACGTCGCAGCGCACCGGCATCCGGATCAACCTGATCCGTGTTGCTTCCTTAACGGTCGCTGGGAGCGTCCGGCCTCCGACCGATGCCGTAGGAACCGGCTCACTCACCTGAGAAGGAGCCGTCCGCCATGTCCCTCACCCACAAGCTCGCCTCGCTCGCCCTCGTCGGGACCCTCGCCGGTGGCGCAGCCGCCTGCGGCGGGAGCGACTCGGACTCCGGGTCGTCGTCCGCTGCCAGCACCACGTCCTCGTCGACGCAGTCGACCACCTCCACGCCCGCTCCCGCGGCCCAGGTCGACGACGTCACCGGCTACAGCACGAAGGTCACGCTGGACAGCGGCTTCGTCGACGCGCTGACGTCGTTGAAGGTCACGCCCGGCCCCGTCGGCGACGCCACGATCTCCAAGGCCGGCGTCGCGACCTTCCCGATCACGGGCGGCAACGTCACCTACTACAAGCCCGGCACCGTCACCCCGTACGTGCAGGGCGTCCTCGACCACGACGGCTCGGGCCTCTCGCTCACGGCCGGGGGCAAGAAGGTCGAGCTCAAGGACTTCACGATCGACCCGGGCACGTCGGTCCTCACCGGTCAGGTGTCCGTCGACGGCAAGGTCGCCGCGCCGACCGCGCCGCTGTTCTTCCTGGACGGCACGACCCTCAAGCCGCTGCGCACGAACGCCGACGGCTCCAAGGCCGTCCTCGAGGGGACGACCGTCGAGCTCAAGCAGGAGGCCGCCGACCTCCTCAACCAGACGTTCGGCATCACGGCGCTCAAGGGCGGCCTGAAGGTCGGCGTGGCGAAGATCACCATCAACACGAAGTAGCGCCCGAGCGCCGCAGGAACGACGGAGGGCGCCCGCAGGCGCCCTCCACATCGTCAGCTCAGCCCGGCCGGACGATCAGCCGCAGCCGGTGTTGTTGCCGCAGCTCGAGCACGTGTAGCACGAGCCCGTGCGCTGCATCATGCCGCCGCACTGGCCGCAGGCGGGCCCGAGCTCGAGGCCGCCGAGGCGGGTCGTGCGGGTGGCGGCCGGGACGACCGGCGGGGTGTCGGTGAGGCGGCTGGTCGGCGCCGACGACACGCCCTTCGGCGCGGTCACCGCGCGGGCGGCGGCCTTCACCGCGGCCGAGCGCGGCGACGGCGTCGCCCCGATCGGGCCGGTGGCCGGGGGCGCCTGGCGGGTCGTGCCCGCCGCGGAGCCCGTGGGCGCCTCGGCGGGGTCGGGACCGTCGCTGCCGGCGTCGAGGCCGAGGACCGACGGGCC
>CAXUES010000025.1:0-6014 GCA_964250185.1 uncultured Solirubrobacteraceae bacterium
GGGGACATCCCGAAGGGCAACTACGGCGCGGGGTCGATGACCGTCTGGGACACCGGCACCTACGAGGTGCTCAAGTGGGACGAGCGCAAGATCGAGGTGCACCTGCGCGGGTCCCGGGTCGACGCCGCCTACGCGCTGTTCCCCCTCGGCGCCAAGGGCGAGGCCCCCGGCAAGGACTGGATGATCCACCTCATGGGCGAGGCCCTGGACCCGGCCGCCGAGCCGTTCCCCGAGGCCGGCATCGAGCCCATGCTCGCCCGCACGGGCGCGCTGCCGCCCGACGAGGACGAGCGCTGGGCCTACGAGATCAAGTGGGACGGCGTCCGCGCCGTGGCCACCTCGACGCCCGGCACGCTGCGGCTGCGCTCGCGCAACGGCAACGACATCACCAAGCGCTATCCCGAGCTCGCGCGGCTCAACCGCGCGCTCTCCCACCACCGCGCGGTGCTCGACGGGGAGGTCGTCGCCTTCGGCCCGGACGGCACGCCGAGCTTCGGCGCCCTGCAGCGGCGGATGCACCTGGGCTCGGAGTCGGCCGCGCGGCGCCTGGCCGCCGACGCGCCCGTCTCCTACGTGCTCTTCGACCTGCTCTGGCTCGACGGGCACCCGCTGACGAGCGAGCCCTACGCCCAGCGCAGGGCGCTGCTGCGCGACCTCGTCGCCGACGGGGAGCGCTGGCTCGTCCCCGACCACGTCGTCGGCCGCGGCTCGCAGGTCCTGGCCGCGGCGGAGGCGCAGGGCCTGGAGGGCGTGGTGGCCAAGCGCCTCGACGCGCCGTACGAACCGGGGCGCCGGAGCACGGCCTGGGTGAAGCACAAGGTGGTCGCGCGGCAGGAGGTCGTCGTGGGCGGCTGGCTGCCCGGCACGGGCCGCCGGCGCGACCGCATCGGCTCGCTGCTGGTCGGCGTGCACGACCCGGACGTCGGCGGCCTGCGCTACGCCGGGCGGGTCGGCACGGGCTTCACCCAGGCCGAGCTCGAGCGGCTCGCCGGGATCTTCGGTCCGCTCGAGCAGCCCGGCTCGCCCTTCGTCCCCGGCGGTCCGAAGCTCCCGAAGGAGGCCGTGTTCGTCGCGCCGGAGCGCCTCGCCGAGGTGGAGTTCACCGAGTGGACGTCCGACGGCCAGCTGCGCCACCCGTCCTACAAGGGCCTGCGCGACGACAAGCCAGCGCGCGAGGTGGTGCGGGAGGCGGAGGCGGACAGCTCCGCCACCGACGTCGAGGTCCTCAGCGAGACGCCCAAGGTGCGCGAGCTGCGCGTGGATGGCCGCGAGGTGCGCCTCTCCAACCCGGCCAAGGCGCTCTACCCCGACGCGACGGGCGGGCCCTTCACCAAGACCGACGTCCTCGACTACTACCTGCAGATCGCGCCGGTCCTGCTCCCGCACCTGCGCGGCCGCGCGCTGACCCTCAAGCGCTACCCCAACGGCGTGGCGGGGACGTTCTTCTACGAGAAGAACGCGCCGTCGCACCGCGCCGACTGGGTGCGGACGGTGCGCGTGGGGGAGATCGACTACGTCCTCTGCGAGGACCGCCCGACGCTCGCCTGGCTGGCCAACCTCGCCGACCTCGAGCTCCACACCCCGCAGGCGCTCGCCGAGGCGCCGCTGCGCCCGACGCAGGTCGTCTTCGACCTCGATCCGGGGCCCGGCACGACCATCGTGGAGTGCTCCCGGGTGGCACTGCTCATCCGCGGGATGCTCGAGGGCCTCGGCCTGCGCGTGCTGCCCAAGACGTCGGGCTCCAAGGGCATGCAGCTGCTGTTGCCGCTCAACCACCCCGAGGCGACCTCCGAGGGCGCCAAGGCCTTCGCCCGCTCGGTCGCCGAGCTGCTCGAGGGCGAGGTCGGCGACCTGGTCGTCTCGCGCATGGCCAAGGCGCTGCGCAAGGACAAGGTGCTCGTGGACTGGTCGCAGAACGACGACGCCAAGACGACGGTCTGCGCCTACTCGCTGCGCGCCCTCCCCGACCCCACCGTCAGCACCCCCGTGACTTGGGAGGAGGTCACCGCGTGCGCCGAGGGCGGCGATCCGGAGCTCCTGCGCTTCACCGCGCCGCAGGTGCTCGAGCGCGTCGCCGAACACGGCGACCTGCTCGCGCCCGTGCTCAGCGAGGTGCACGCGCTGCCCGCGACCTAGACGCCGGCGCACAGCGCCTGCAGGACGATGAGCGCGCGCTCGGGCTCGCGGCGCATGAGCGCGAAGGCGGTGGTCGCCTCGCCGACGTCCTCCAACGAGACCTCGAGGCGCTCCGCGCAGAAGCGCCCGATCCAGCGCACCGCGGCGGCCTCGTAGCGCTCGGGCTCGCGGTCGCGCAGCAGCAGGCAGACCTGGAGGGCGTCGTCGAGGCGCACCACCGGCAGCTCCGCAGCCGTCGCGCGGATGAGCGTGAGGTTCTGGGTGAGCAGCGCACGGCGGAAGCGGGCGTACGCGGAACCGGTCTCGGACACGAACGCATGTTCGCATCCCCGTCCGGCGGATCGAGAAGGCCTGCTCAGGCGCACCATCCACCCGGGCTGCCACGATCGAGGACGTCATGAGCACCCAGCCACACCACCCGGGCGACGTCCTGCGCGTCGCCGGCGCCCAGGTCCTCAACGTCGTGGGCGACCTCGCGGGCAACGCCCGCCGCATCGAGGCGGCGATCGCCTGGGCGGAGGAGCAGGACGCCGACGTGGTCGTCTTCCCCGAGCTCGCGCTCACGGGCTACCCGGTGGCCGACCTCGTCGGCCGCGAGGAGTTCGTCGACGAGGCCCGCGCCACGCTGGACCGCATCGCCCGGACGACGCGCCGCACCGCCGCCGTGGTCTCGACGATCGGCGACGTGCCGCCGCGGCGCTCGTGGGACACCCGGGAGCGCTCGCGGGCCATCAGCGCCGCCGTCCTCTGCGACGGCGAGCGGCGCGGGATGTACCACAAGGTCCTGCTGCCCAACTACGAGGCCTTCGACGAGGCGCGCTCCTTCGCCCCGGGCTCCGACGCCTCCAAGCTGTGGCGCTTCGGACCCGTGGTCGCGGGCATCGCGATCTGCGAGGACGCCTGGTCGGGCGACGGCCCGCCCGAGGCGCAGGCGGCGGCGGGCGCGCAGGTGCTGCTCATCCCCAACGCCTCGCCGTTCCACATGGAGAAGCCGAGCGGGCGCCTGGACCTCTGCGCCGCCGTCGCCCGCCGCAACGGCGTGCCGGTGGTCTACATCAACTCCGTGGGCGGGCAGGACGACCTCGTCTTCGACGGCGGCTCGCTCGTGGTGGACTCGGGCGGCGACCTGCTGCACCGCGCGCGGCAGTTCGCCCCGGAGACCTTCTGCGTCGACGTGCCGATCGGGCCGCCGCGCCTGCTCACCCGCGATCCCACGACCGTGCACGCGCGGCCGCCGCGCTCGCGCGCGCCGCTGCCGCCCACCACGCCGGCCGAGGTGCGCTCCAGCGACGAGCAGGCCTGGGACGCCGTCGTCCTCGGCACCCGCGACTTCATCCGCCGCAACGGCGCGTCGTCGGTCGTGCTCGGGCTCTCGGGCGGCATCGACGCCGCGGTCACCGCTGCGGTGGCCGCCGACGCCCTGGGCCCGGACAACGTCCTGGGCGTGGCGATGCCCGCGCCGGCCTCCGATCCGGAGGAGCTCGAGGACGCCCGCGAGCTCGCCCGGGCGCTCGGGATCGGCCTGGAGGTCATCGAGATCGCTCCGATCACCCAGGCCATCGAGGCCCGGCTTGGTCCCGCGCTGGCCGAGCGCGAGCGCTTCGACAACGTCGAGGCACTCGAGGCGCGCACGCGCGCGGGGCTGCTGTGGACCCTCTACGACCAGCTCGGCCACCTCCCGCTGGCCACGAGCAACAAGAGCGAGCTGTCGATCGGCTCGGCCGCGCGCTACGGCGACCTGGCCGGCGCCTGGGCGCCGCTGAAGGATTGCTCGAAGTCGCTCGTCTACCGGCTGGCCGCCCTGCCGACCCGCGGCGGGCGCGCCATCCCGCAGCGGATCCTCGAGCGGCCCGCGACCGTGCGCGCCGACGAGGCCACGTCGCTGCCGAGCTACGGCGTCCTGGATCCCATCGTCGAGCGCTACCTGGAGCAGGGCAAGACCGTCTCGGACCTCGTCGCCGACGGCTTCGACGCCGCCGTGGTGCGCGGCGTCCTGCAGCTCGTCGACGACGCCGAGCTCAAGCGGCGCGCCTCCCCACCGGGGCCGAAGGTGTCCGCGCGGGCCTTCGGGCAGGACCTGCGCATGCCGATCACCAACGCCTGGCGGCCCTTCCACGAGGACGAGCAGGAGCTCGTGCCCGACGCCGCCCAGCCCGAGGCCTGGCCGCCGACGCAACCCGAGACCGCGGGCGCGGCATGAGCGCCCCGGAGCCGCGCGACGTCGCGATCCGCGCGGGGGAGGAGGTCATCCGCCTCGGCCAGTTCCTCAAGCTCGCCGGCGAGGTGCCCTCCGGCGCGGAGGCCAAGGAGCTGCTCGCCGCCGAGCAGGTGCGCGTCAACGGCGAGATCGACGTGCGCCGCGGCCGGCAGCTGCGCCGCGGCGACGTCGTCGAGGTGGCGGGCGAGCCGCCGCTGCGCGTGGCCTAGGCGCCCGGAGCGGGCGGCCCTGGCTCGAGGTGGACGACCTTGACGCGGGTCACCTCGTCCAGCAGCTCGGGGCCGTAGCCGAAGCCCTCGCCCGAGCCGCCCTGCGGGATCGCCGCGCCGCCGGGCGCGCCACCGAAGACGGCGTTGACCTTGACCGTCCCCGCCTCGAGCTCGCGCCAGGCGCGCTGCACGTGGGCCATGTCGTTGGAGAGCACCGTGGCTGCGAGGCCGTAGGCGGTCTCGTTGGCGCGGGCGAGGGCGGTCTCGAAGTCCGGGACGACCTCGACGGCGGCGACGGGGCCGAAGGTCTCCTCGGCCATGACCGCCATGTCGTTCGTGCAGCCGACCAGGACGGTCGGGGCGTAGAAGCAGCCGGCGTCGCCGACGGCCTCGCCGCCGTGCAGCACCCGCGCGCCGGCGGCCACGGCCTCGTCGACGTGGCGGGCGACGACGGAGCGCTGCCCCTCGTCGATGAGCGGGCCGAGCGTCGTGGACGGGTCGGTGCCGGGCCCGACGACGCGGGCGGCGGCCTCGGCCACGAGGGCGTCGAGGAACGCGTCGGCGACGTCGGCCACGACGTAGATGCGCTCCACCGACGTGCAGATCTGCCCGGCGTTGGCGAAGGAGCCCAGCGCGGCCTGCCCGGCCGCCCAGACCGGATCGACGCCCGCGTCGACCAGGAGGGGGTCCTTGCCCCCGAGCTCGAGGAGCGCCTTGCGCCCGTCGACGGCGACGGCCATCGCCACCTCGCGACCCGTGGCGATCGAGCCCGTGTGCATGACCAGGTCGACGCCGGGGTGGGCGGCCAGCGGCCGGCCGGCGCGGGCGTCGCCGAGCAGGACCTGCAGGACGTCCGTGGGCAGCGCCCGGCCGAGCAGCTCGACGACGCGGCGGGTCGACAGCGGGGTCTTCTCCGACGGCTTGACGATCACGGCGTTGCCGCCGGCGAGCGCGGCGCCGATCTGCTGGCAGGCGATGGCGACCGGGTCGTTCCAGGGGACGAGCAGCCCGACGACGCCGCGCGGCTCGCGGACCATGAGATCGGTGGCGGCCGGGTCGCCGGCCAGCACGGAGCCCCGGTGCAGCGGCGCGAGCCCCGCGTACTGCTCGAGCTCGCCGATGCCGGCCTCCACGCCGCCGCGGGAGTCGCCGAGCGGCTTGCCGTTCTCACGCATCTGCAGCTCGGCGAGCTCGTCGAGGTGCTCGAGGAGGATGGCCGCGCCGGCGCGCAGCGCGCCCGCGCGCGCGGCGGGCGCGGTGGCGCCCCAGCCGGGCTGGGCGGCGCGGGCGGCGCGCACGAGCGCGTCGACCTGCTCCGGGGAGCCGACCGGGATGCGGTCGAGCTCCTCGCCCGTGGCTGGGTCGAGGACCGCGATGGTCTCGGAGGTGGACGTGGGGTGGTCGGCGATCGCCATGACGCGGAGGCCGCGCGCCGCCGCGCGCTCGACCAG
>CAXUES010000025.1:6024-6697 GCA_964250185.1 uncultured Solirubrobacteraceae bacterium
TGGTCGGCGATCGCCATCGGTCCGGACCCTAGGAGAAGGTGGCGACGGCGTCGTCGACCGGGGTGTCGCCCTCGCGCAGCTCGAAGAGCTTCCCGATGGTGCTCGGCGTGGCCAGGCACGCCGCGATGACCGCGGCGACGTCCTGGCGGGTCACGTCGGCGGGCGGCAGATGGGCCGCGAGCGCGACCAGGCCGGTGCCGTCGTCGTCGGTGAGGTGGCCGGGGCGGACGACCGTCCAGTCCAGCGACGAGGCCATGAGCGCCTCGTCGGCGTCCGCCTTCGCCTGGAGGTAGGTCGACATCGACTCGCCGCCCGCGGCGGGGTCGTCGGCGCCCATCGAGGAGACGATCACGTAGCGGCGCACCCCGGCGGACTCGCAGGCCTGCACGCCGAGGATCGCCCCGCCCTTGTCCATCGTCTCCTTGCGCGCGTCGCCGGAACCGGGTCCGGCGCCCGCGGCGAAGACGAAGGCGTCGGCGCCGTCGATCGCGGTGGCCAGTTCGGCCGCCGTCCCCTGCTCCAGATCGAAGGTGAGCGGCTCGGCGCCGGCGTCCTCGAGCTCCTGCGCGTGGTCGGCGTTGCGGATGATCCCCGAGCTGAGGAAGAGGCCTTCGATGCAGTTGCGCCGATAGAAGTCGAGCGTGAGCTGCACCACTTCGTCGACAGTGAAGCG
>CAXUES010000025.1:6707-9677 GCA_964250185.1 uncultured Solirubrobacteraceae bacterium
CGGCGGCGAGGAGGCAGGTGAGGCGCAGGGCGATCTTCCCATGGCCTCCGGCGATGACGACGTCCATGGGGCGCATGTGCCCGGCGCGCAGCGGGTTAGGCCGTCGACGACCGGGAACAACCAGTCCATGGCCGCTACCGACACCACCCGCAACATCCCCGAGCCCCACTCGCCGGGCGGCAGCACGCAGCCGCTCCTGCACGAGCTGCCGGGCAAGGAGTACCAGCGCTTCGACGAGCTCCGCGACCTCCCGCTCGGCCTCGACGCCGAGGTCCGTGGCGAGGTCACCCAGCGCCTCAACGGCATCTTCGCCGACACGCGCATCCTCCACGACCTCTACAAGAAGTCGCACTGGAACATGCGCGGCGCGACGTTCTACCAGCTGCACCTGCTGATGGACGAGCACGCCGAGAAGCAGGAGGCGCTCATCGACAACATCGCCGAGCGCATCCAGACGCTGGGCGCGATCGCCGCCGGCGATCCCCGCCACGTCGCCGAGCTCACGAGCATCCCGCGCGCGCCCGACGGCGCCGAGGACGTCCCCGCGATGCTGACGCGCCTGCTCAAGGCCCACGAGGCGATCCTCATCGCCGCCCGCGCGGTCTCGGAGTTCGCCTCCGAGCACGGCGACCCGGGCACGGAGGACCTCCTCTCCAGCGAGGTCATCCCGATCAACGAGCTGCAGGTCTGGTTCGTCGCCGAGCACCTCGCCCCGGTGCCGCTGCAGGACACCGCCGACTGACCGACGCGGGGTGGTCAGTCCAGCGCGACGACCACCCCGCAGTCGCCGTAGGGCCAGCGCCGACGGCGGACGACGTTCGCCGCGCGCACGAGCACCGGGATCGCACGCGCCTGGATCCCGTGCTTCGCCCGGATCGCGCGTCGGACCTCGGCGAGCACCCGGCCGCCGACCAGCCGCGCGGTGGTCTCGACGGCCGCGCGTCCCGGGGTGGGCGCGCCGCGCGCGTCGCACGGCTGCACGGTCACACGTGAGGTGTGGCGCAGCCGCTTGGCCTTCCCCGAGGCCGAGCTCGTCCAGGAGCCGGCCTCGCCATCAGCCAGTGGGGCGATCCACACCGGCGTGGCCACCGCGCGCCCGTCGCGCCGGAGGTCGTCAGCAGCAGGAAGCGCTCGTCGGCGAGGGACATCGCCCGACGCCATCGAGGGCGTCCGCCGGCCCGATAGCGTCCGCGCGATGACCGCCACGATCCGCCGCCTCCGCGCCGACGACCGCGCGGCCTGGCAGCCGTTGTGGGACGGCTACCTGCGCTTCTACCGCGAGGACCTGCCCGCCGCGACGACCGACCTCACCTTCGCGCGCCTGGCCGCCGAGGAGCAGGGGACGTTCGCGCTGGTCGCCGAGGCCGGCGGCGGTCTCGTCGGCTTCGCCCACTGCGTCGTGCACCCCTCGACCTGGCACGTCGGCCCGACCGTCTACCTCGAGGACCTCTACGTCGCCCCGGACGCCCGCGGCGCCACGGTGGCGCGCGAGCTCATCGAGGCGGTCTGCGAGCGCGCCCGCGGCATCGACGCCGAGCGCGTCTACTGGCACACGCAGCAGTACAACGGCCGCGCGCGCTCCCTCTACGACACCGTCGCGACCCTCAGCTCGCACGTCGTCTACGAGCGCACGCCCTAGGGCCAGGCGCGTCGCTCAAGCCGCAGGACGGTGTGGGCATGCCCCGCGAGATCGTGCTCCCGGTCGTGGTCGGGATCGCCGCGGCGCTCCTCATGCTGCTCGCCGGGCTGACGTCGGGCGCGATCGGCACCGGCCTGGTGGCCGCGCTCATCTGCCACGTCGCGCTCGACTGAGCCGGGTGCCGACTACGGCGTGTGGTCGCCGGGAGCACGCGGGGGGAAGATGCGGTTGACCTCGATGCCGCCACCGCGCAGGTGAGGAAGGCCCTGGAGGGCATGACCCGAGAACGAGGAGGGTCGCGGCGAGGAGCGGTCCGGCGGCTTCCGGTGGTGGAATGCGCACCGTGCGCGGGTGCCTGACGTTCGCGGCCCTCCCGCTCGTGATCGCGCTGGTCGGCTTCTGGTTGTCCCATTGGGTGATCCATGGCCAGGTCGACGCGACATCGCTGCACGCGTCGGTGGCGCGCGCCACCGGCGGCCCGGGCCATTGCGAGCGCGAGGACGGCCGGTGGACCTGCTCCGTCATCCGCGACAGCCCGGAGTGCGCGGATCCCGGCAGCTGCCTGCAGGGCGCCGAGTACCGCGTGACCGTCGCGCGTGGATCGTCGTGCTGGACGGCGACCCAGGACGAGGCCCCCTGGCTTCCGTCCAGCGTCTCCGGGTGCGTCCGGCTCTGGGAGTGGAGCCTGCTCAACTAGCGTTCCACTCCGACGAGAGGAAGCCAGCGTCAGCAGGGACTTCGTGAGGCGCGCCCGGCTGGATTCGAACCAGCGACTTCTTGCTCCGGAGGCAAGCACTCTATCCACTGAGCTACGGGCGCTCGGGGAGGATCGGGAGTGTAGTCGGAGAACCCGGGGCCATGCTCAAGGGCTTCAAGGACTTCCTCTTCCGCGGCAACGTGGTCGACCTGGCGGTGGCCGTCGTCATCGCCACGGCCTTCGGGGGGATCGTCTCCGCGTTCTCCGACGACTTCATCGGCGGGATCATCGGGGCGATCGGCGGCTCGCCGGACTTCGGGAACGCAGGCTTCACCGTCAACGGCTCGAAGATCGTCTACGGCTCCACGCTGACCACGGCGATCAACTTCGTGATCATCGCGGCGGTCGTCTACTTCGTCGTCGTGGTGCCCATGAAGAAGCTCGTCGCGCTGGGCGGGACCGACGCCGACGCGCCCACGCCGGCGCCGTCCGACGAGGCCGTGCTGCTCACGGAGATCCGCGACCTGCTCGGCGGGCAGGACCGGCCGCTCCGCGACTGACCGCTCACTAGCCTCGTCGGTCAGCCCTTGACCGACCTGAGCGTCTTCTTCGCCGGCACCGCCGGCTCCGTGCC
>CAXUES010000025.1:9687-10447 GCA_964250185.1 uncultured Solirubrobacteraceae bacterium
CCGACCGCGCGCCGAGGGCTCCCCGCGATCCTCGTGCGCCGCGGCGGCGACCGCATCCTGCTCGACTGCGGCGAGGGGACCCAGCGCCAGCTGCTGCGCTCCGCCGGCCTGGCCGACCTCGGCGCGATCTTCCTCTCGCACCTGCACGTCGACCACTGGCTCGGCCTGCTCGGGCTGCTCAAGAGCTATGACCTGCGCGACCGGGAGAAGGAGCTCGCGCTCTACGGCCCGCCCGGCACCGAGGAGCTCATGCGCCAGATGCGCGTGGTCATCGGCCGCCTGGGCTACCCCTTCGGCACCGCACTGGGCTGGACGCTGGCCGAGGACGCGCGCCCGGGCCGCTTCGACGCCGCGCGCGCCCGGGAGCTCGGGGTCAGCGAAGGCCCCGACTTCGGCCGCCTGCAGCGTGGCGAGGCCGTGGACGGCGTCACCCCGGAGCAGGTCGTGGGGGCGGAGCGCCCGGGCCGGCGGATCGTCTACTCCGGCGACACGGCCCCCTGCGAGATGCTCCGCGACGCCGCCCGCGGCGCCGACCTGCTCGTCCACGAGGCGACCTTCGTGGAGGAGGAGGCCGAGCGCGCGACCCAGACCCGCCACTCCACCGCCCGTCAGGCCGCGACGATCGCCGCCGAGGCCGACGTCGGCCTGCTCGCGCTCTACCACGTCTCGGGCCGCTACCAGGGCCGCGAGGTGCTCGAGGAGGCCCAGGCGACCTTCGACCGCGTCGTGCTGCCCCGCGACTTCGACGCCATCGAGGTCC
>CAXUES010000025.1:10457-15200 GCA_964250185.1 uncultured Solirubrobacteraceae bacterium
CGAGGCCGACGGTGGCCTCGGACCGTGGTGGGCGAACTTCGACGCCATCGAGGTCCCCTTCGCCGAGCGCGGCACCCCGGAGCTCGTCCGCTGGGATCCCGCGCGCCACGCCCACGCGGCCACCGCGACCCCCGAGCCGGCGCGGCAGCCCGCGGAGATCGCCGGTGGCTGACGGCCACTTCGAGCCCACGCGCGTCCTGCGCACCCCCGGCGGCGGCTTCTCGGCACTGGCCGTCGCGCTCGTCGCCGCGCTCGGGATCCTCCTCGGCGTGCTCATCGTCGTCCTGCTCGGCGGGGGCGCCGACGCGCCGCCGGCCCGCACGGTCGTGCAGCGCGTGACCGTCCCCGTGGCGGTCACCACGCCGGGCGACGCGATCGTCACCACGACGGTTCCCGCGGTCGTCGGCGAGCCGCTGGACATCGCCAAGGAGCGCCTGGAGCGCGCGGGGTTCAAGACCGACACGCAGGGCGGCGGCACCTTCGGGGTGATCGTCGACGACAACTGGGTGGTGGTCTCCCAGAGCCCGACGGCGACCGAGCGGCGCGAGGTCGGCTCGCTGGTGACGCTCTCCATCGAGCGTCGCTGAGGGGCGCGACCGGGCGCGTCGGCACCCACTGCTACGTTGCCGACCACCGCCCTGCCCGCCCCTTTAACCTGCGTCCCGAGAGGCCAGGAAGGAGCCCTCACATGCCCCAGGAGAAGATCGTCCTCGACGCGGACGCCGTGCGCCGCACGCTCGTCCGCATCGCCCACGAGGTCGTGGAGCAGCAGTCCGATCCGTCCGCCCTGGCGCTCGTCGGCATCCACCGCCGCGGCGCCGTGCTCGCCCACCGCCTCAAGGCGCTGCTGGACGAGCTCACCGGCCTGGACGTCCCCCTGGGGGAGCTCGACATCGCCTTCTACCGCGACGACGTGGCCACGCGGACCGACGCGCCCGTCGTCCACGCCTCGGACATCCGCTTCGCCCTGGAGGGCCGCACGGTGATCATCGTCGACGACGTGCTCTTCACCGGCCGCACGGTGCGGGCGGCCATCGAGGCGCTCTTCGACTACGGCCGCCCCGCCCGCGTCCAGCTCGCCGTGCTGGCCGACCGCGGCCACCGCGAGCTCCCCCTGCGCCCCGACTTCGTCGGCAAGAACCTGCCGACCGCCCGCGCCGAGCGGGTCAACGTGCGCGTGCGCGAGCTCGACGGCGGCGAGGACCTCGTCACGCTCACGCCCGCCGGGACCCCGACCGGGAGCCTCGCCTGATGGACCACCTGCTGAGCATCGAGGACCTCGACCGCGCCGCGATCGAGCGCATCTGCGACCGTGCCGCCGCCTTCGAGGAGGTCGGCCGCCGCGAGGTCAAGAAGGTCCCCGCGCTGCGCGGGCGCACCGTGCTCAACCTCTTCTACGAGGCCTCCACCCGCACCCGCTCGAGCTTCGAGCTGGCCGCCAAGCGCCTCAGCGCCGACGTGGTCAACTTCGCCGCGAGCGGCTCCAGCGTGGAGAAGGGCGAGTCGCTGAAGGACACCGTCAAGACGCTGACCGCCCACCGGCCCGACGCGATCGTCATCCGCACCCCGTGGGCGGGCGCCGCCGCGCTGGTCTCCACGTGGACCGACGCCGCGATCGTCAACGCCGGGGACGGCAAGCACGAGCACCCCACCCAGGCGCTGCTGGACGTCCACACGCTGCGCCGCCACTCCGGCCCGCTCGACGGCCGCTCGATCTGGATCGTCGGCGACGTGCTGCACTCGCGCGTCGCTCGGTCGAACATCCTCGCCTTCCAGAAGATGGGCGCGCGCGTGACGGTCTGCGGGCCGCCCACGCTCATCCCGCGCGGCATCGAGGCGCTGGGCTGCGACGTGCGCTACGACCTCGACGAGCTGCGCTCGGCCGACGTCGTCTACGCGCTGCGCCTGCAGCACGAGCGCATGGACCAGGCCTGGGTCCCGAGCCTGCGCGAGTACGCCGCCGTCTACCAGATCGACGGCCGCCGGCTCGCGCCCCACCAGGTGCTCATGCACCCGGGGCCCGTCAACCGCGGCGTCGAGCTCTCCGGGGAGGTCGTCGACTCCCCCCAGGCCGTCATCACCGCTCAGGTCGAGGCGGGCGTCGTCGTGCGCATGGCCGTCCTCTTCGAGGTGCTCGCCGGCGCCCGCGCCACGGGCGCCGCACCCTCCGCCGTCCCCACCCCGTCCGGAGCCGCCGCATGAAGCACGCATCGCCCCTCGTCCGCGCCCCCGCGGCCACTGCCGACCTGCTCATCCGCGGCGCGCACGTGCTCGATCCGCGCACCGGCCTGGACGGTCCCGCCGACGTCCTGGTGCGCGAGTCGGAGATCGCCGAGATCGGCCCGGCCGGCACCCTGCCGGTGCCCGAGGGCGCCGAGGTCGTCGACGGCACGGGCCGCCACCTGCTGCCCGCCTTCGTCGACCCGCACGTGCACTTCCGGGTGCCCGGGCAGGAGCACAAGGAGGACCTGGCCAGCGGCACCCGCGCCGCCGCCGCCGGCGGCTACTGCGCCGTGCTGGCCATGCCGAACACGAGCCCGGTCATCGACGACGGCCCCGGCCTGCGGTCAGTCCGCGACGCCGCGGCCCGCGACGCGCGGATCCCCGTCGGCTTCCTGCCCGCCATCACCCGCGGCCTGCGCGGGGAGGAGCTCACCGAGATGGCCGAGCTGCGCGCGGGCGGCGCCGTCGGGTTCACCGACGACGGGCGCCCCGTGCGCAGCGCCGGCATGCTGCGCAAGGCGCTGCAGTACCAGCGCCTGGCCGGCGGCGTGCTCGCCCTGCACGAGGAGGACCCGTCGCTCTCCGGCGCGGGCTCGATGCACGAGGGGGAGGTCTCCGCGCTGCTCGGCGTGACGGGGATCCCGAGCATCTCGGAGTCCACGATGGTCCTGCGCGACTGCGCCATCGCCGAGCACGAGGCGGCGCGCATCCACGTGCAGCACCTCTCGGCCGAGGCGTCCATCGCCGCGATCCGCGCCGCCCGCGCGCGGGGCACGCAGGTCTCCGGCGAGGCCTCCCCGCACCACCTGCTGCTGACCGAGCAGGACGTCGCCTCGCTGGACACGAGCCGCAAGATGAACCCGCCGGTCCGCGCCGAGTCCGACCGCCAGGCGCTCATCGAGGCGCTGCGCGACGGCACCGTGGAGTGCATCGCCACCGACCACGCCCCGCACGCGCCCGACGAGAAGGAGGTCCCCTTCGAGCAGGCGCCCATGGGGACCACCGGGCTGGAGACCGCCTTCGCGGCGATCTACACCGGCCTCGTGCGCCCCGGGGTCCTGCCGCTCGCGCTCGTGGTGGAGCGCATGACCAGCGGCCTGGGGCTCTTCGACCTGCTCGTCCCGCGCATCGAGCGCGGCGCCACCGCCCACCTCGTCCTCGTCGACCTCGACGCGACCTGGACCGTGGGGGAGGGCGGGTACCACTCGCGCTCGTCCAACTGCTGCTTCGCCGGCCGCGAGCTGCACGGCCGCGTGCTCATGACGATCTCCGGCGGCGCGGTGGTGCACCGCGAACGGGCCTTCGCGCTCGGCCCGGTGGAGGCGTCGTGATGCGCGCCCCGACCGCCTACGTCCTGCTCGAGGACGGCACGCGCTTCTCCGGCGAGGCCGTCGGCGCGCTGCGCCCCGACGGCTGGGTCTGCGGCGAGGTCGTCTTCACCACCGGCATGGCCGGCTACCAGGAGTCGGTCACCGACCCGAGCTTCGCCGGGCAGCTCGTCTGCTTCACCTACCCGCACATCGGCAACTACGGCGTGCGCGCCTCGGCCATGGAGTCCTCGGCCCCGTGGGCGCGCGCGGTGATCATGCGCGAGGCGGCCAACGCCTCCGACGCGCCGGGCGCCGAGGCGGGCTGGCTGGACTGGCTGGACGCGCAGGGGGTGCCCGCCATCACCGGCGTGGACACCCGCTCGCTCGTCCGTCACATCCGCGCCGCCGGCGCGATGCGCGGCGGGCTCTTCGGCGGCGACGTGCCCCAGGACGAGGCGCTCGCGCGGATCCAGGCCGAGCCCCCGATGGCCGGCCAGGACCTCGCGCGCGTGGTCACCCCGGCGCAGGTCATCCACCGCGGCGACGGCGACGGCCCCCGCATCGCGGCGATCGACACCGGCATCAAGTGGTCGATCGTCAACGAGCTGGTCGCCCGCGGCGCCCGGGTGGACCTGCACCCGTGCACCACCTCGGCGCAGGAGCTGCTGGCCACCGATCCCGACGCGGTCTTCCTGGCCAACGGCCCGGGCGACCCGGCCGCGCTGGGCTACGTCGTCGACACGCTGCGCGAGCTCGTCGGCACCAAGCCGACCTGGGGCATCTGCCTCGGCCACCAGCTGCTCTGCCAGGCCGTCGGCCTGGAGACGTTCAAGCTGCCGTTCGGCCACCGCGGCGGCAACCACCCGGTCAAGGACCTCACGACGGGACGGATCGAGATCACCTCGCAGAACCACGGCTTCGCGGTCGTCGGCCCCGACGGCGGCCACACGATCGCCACGGACGCGCCCGCGCGCTTCGCCACCGACGTCGGCGCGGCGCAGCTCACCCACGTGAACCTCTACGACCGCACCGTCGAGGGGCTGCAGCTCCTGGAGGTCCACGGCGGCACGGTGCAGTACCACCCGGAGGCGGGCCCGGGCCCCAACGACGCGCGCCACCTCTTCGACCGCTTCCTCTCCGACATCGAGGCCGCCCGCTGATGCCCCGCCGCGACGACCTCAAGCGCATCCTCATCCTCGGCTCCGGGCCG
>CAXUES010000026.1:0-8366 GCA_964250185.1 uncultured Solirubrobacteraceae bacterium
GCATCGACTCGCTCGACGCTCTGCGCCAGGCGGCCGAGAAGGAGGAGCTGCGCGGCGTCAAGGGCTTCGGCCCGAAGTTCGAGCGCACGGTGCTCGAGTCGCTGGCCTCGGGCCTGGGGGAGGCGCCCGAGCCGCGGATCCTGCTCCACAAGGCGCTGCCGATCGGCGAGGGGATCGTCGAGGCGCTGCGGGCCCACCCCGCGTCGGACCGGGTCGAGCTGGCGGGCTCCGCGCGGCGCCTGGCCGACTCCTGCAAGGACCTGGACATCATCGCCACCGCGAGCGACCCGTCGGCGCTCATCGCCGCCTTCGGCGCGCTGGACGTCATCGAATCCGTGACCGGCGAGTCCGGGGAGAACGCCGCCCGCGCGCGCACCCACACCGGCATGAAGGTCGACCTGCGCGTCGTCGAGCCCGACCAGCTCGGCAACCTCCTGCAGCACTTCACGGGCTCCAAGGCCCACAACGTCGCGCTGCGCGAGGCCGCGGTCCGCCGCGGCCTGCACGTCAGCGAGTACGGGATCCTCGACGACGCCACGGGCGAGACGCACCGCTGCGCCACCGAGGGGGAGGTCTACGACCTGCTCGGCCTGCCGTGGATCCCGCCCGAGCTGCGCGAGGGCCGCGGCGAGCTCGCGCTGCGCACCGCCGACCAGGTGCCCGACCTCATCGTGCAGGCCGACCTGCGCGGCGAGCTGCACTGCCACACGACCGCCTCGGACGGGCGCAACTCGATCGAGCAGATGGCGCTCGCCGCCCGCGACCTCGGGCTGGACTACATCTGCATCACCGACCACTCCGCCTCCCACGGGTTCGGCAACCACGTCACCGACGACCACCTGCGCGCGCAAATCGAGGCGGTCCGCGAGGTCAACGCGCGGATCGAGGGGATCGAGGTCCTCATCGGGACCGAGTCGAACATCGGGACGGACGGCGAGCCGGACTACCCCGACGAGCTGCTGGCCCAGCTCGACTGGGTCGTCGGCTCCATCCACACGGCCTTCGCCACCCCCGAGGCCGAGCAGACCAGGCGCATGGTCCACGCGATCGAGCACCCGCAGATCGACGTGATCGGCCACCCGACGGGCCGCAAGATCGAGCAGCGCGCGGCCTATCCGATCGACATGGAGCAGGTGATCGCCGCGGCCGCGCGCTCCGGCTGCTTCCTGGAGATCAACGCCGCGCCCGACCGCCGCGACCTCCACGACGTCCACGCCCGGGCCGCCCGCGACGCCGGCGTGCCGATCGTCATCGACTCCGACGCCCACGGCACCACGACGCTCGGCCTCACGCGGTGGGGGATCGCCACGGCGCGCCGCGCCTGGCTCACGAAGGCCGACGTGGCGAACACGCGCTCCTGGCCGGAGCTGCGCGCGCTGAGCAAGCGCGGCCCGCTCTAGGCGAGCGGCGTGGAGCGCGAGCTGCACTTCGGGCCCTCCTGGCGGGCCGGAAGTGCAGCTCGCGCTCAGCCCAGCAGCGCGGGGAGCAGCACGTCGCGCAGCGTCGCGTCGACGCCGTCGGGCGTGAGGGGCTCCAGCGCGCGGCGGGCGTCGGGCGCCCCGCCGGCGTCCAGGGCGCGCCGCAGGGCGCCGGCGAGGTCGTCCCCCACGAGCTGCGGCGCGATCGTCCGGGCGATCTCGAGCGCCGCGTACGGGCCCGGGGCCGCGGTGGTGACCAGCGCGCACCCGTCGGCGAGCGCCTCGAGCTGCGCGAGGCCGTGGTCCTCGCGCCGCGGTGCGGTCACGAACGCGCGCGTGCGGCGCAGGAGCGCGCGGAACGCCTCGGGTGCGAGCAGGCCGGCGTCGCGGACGCCGTCGGCGCGCGGCACGAGCCCGGGACGAGCGCCGCAGACCACGAGTACCTCGCCCGGCCGTCGCGCCGCCGCCCACGCGGCCAGCACGCGGTCCAGGCCCTTCTTGTGCGGATCGGAGGCGTAGGTCACCGCGGCGACGTCGCGCGCCGCCCACGGCACAGCGGGACCGCTCGCCGCCACCGCCACCGGCACGATGACCGCCCGCGCCGCGCCGGCCGGCGCGCCCTCCAGCGACCCCGTGGCCCACGGCACGAGCAGCGTCGCCGCGCGCAGGCGCCGCGCCTCGACGGCGCGCTGCCAGGTCCCGTGGCGCCCCGGCCGGTTCACGGCGCCCAGCGCGTCGAAGCGGATCGCCCCCCGCACGCCGCTGAGCAGCGCCGCGGTGGTGGTCGAGTGCAGCACCGCGCGCGGGGCGTGGGCCGCGACGCCGGCCCGCGCGGCCCGCCGCGCGGCCAGCGCCCAGGCCAGGTCGGTCAGCGCGAGCGTGCGCACCTCGCGGGGCGGATCGGCGCGCACGAGGGCGGCCGACGCGCCCACCCGCCGCAGGCCGCCCAGCAGCGCGTCGTCGGCGGCGCGCAGGCCCGGCGTCGAGCCGAGGGAGACGACCAGGACGTCTACGCGCCCCACGTCGCCTCGAGCACCCGCCGCCAGTTGCCCCAGGCGACCTTGGCCACGTCCTCGTCGGAGAGGCCCGCGGCGCGCAGCGCGTCGAGGAGGCGGGGCAGCCCGGTCACGTCGCCGAGCGCGTCGGGCACGAGGCAGCCGTCGAAGTCCGAGCCCAGGCCGACGTGGTCGATCCCGATGCGCTCCGCCGCGTGCAGCACATGGGCGACGATGCGCTCCAGCGGCACGTCGGCGTCCTCGGCGCCGTCCTCGCGCAGGAAGCCGACGGCGAAGACGATCCCGACCAGGCCGTCGGAGATGCCGATCGCGTCGAGCTGCACGTCGGTGAGGTTGCGCGAGGACGGCGCGAGCGCGTGGCAGCCCGAGTGCGACGCCACGAGCGGGTGGCGGTGCACCGCGGCGACGTCCCAGAAGCCCTGCTCGTTGAGATGGGAGAGGTCGACCAGGATCCCGAGCTCGCCGCAGGCGGCCACGAGCGCGCGCCCCGCGTCGGTCAGCCCTGGGCCCGTGTCGGGCGAGCTCGGGTGGGCGAAGGGCACGCCGGAGGCGAAGGCGTTGTCGCGGCTCCAGACCGGCCCGAGGGAACGCAGCCCCGCCGCGTGCCACAGCTCCAGCGCCTCCAGGCCCGGGTCGATCGCCTCGGCGCCCTCCAGGTGCAGGACCGCGGAGAGCACCCCGTCGGCCAGGCCGGCGTCGAGGTCGGCCGCCCGCCGCGCGATCCGCAGGTGCCCCGCGCGCTCCAGCGCGAGCAGGCGCCCGCCGGCGGCGGTGGCGTGCGCCGCCGCGACGGCGTGCGCCACGGGCGCGGCCGGAGCGCTGTCGTAGCCGCCACCGGGCCGCGGCACGACCTCCTCGGCGCCCTCCGAGGGGGTGAAGACCGAGAAGATGCCGCCGGCCAGGCCGCCGGCCCGGGCGCGCGGCAGGTCGAGGTGCCCGCCCGACCGGCCCGCGACGAAGTCCGCCGCATCGGCGCGCGTGATGACGTCGTTGTGGCCGTCGAACACGGGCTGCATCGCGGCGACGCTAGCCCAGGCCCTGGCTGGGCAGCTCGGGCACCTCGCGGCGGAAGCCCGGCACGCGCTGCAGCCGGATGGCCCGGACGGGCGACGTGCGCTCGACGAAGAACGTCACGCCGTCGCGCTCCTCCACCGCGGTCACCGCCCGCTCCTGGCGGCGCCAGGTGAGCGCCCAGAGGATCGTGAACCCCGCGGCGACGCCCGGCACCTGCGGCACCAGGCCGGCCAGGGCGACGCCGAGCCCGAGGAGCACCAGCAGCGGCCACAGCCGGTTGAGCACGACGGCGGCCGGGCGCTGCTCGGGGAGCACCGTCGCGGGGCGCGCGTCGGCGAGCGCCCGGGCGATCGACTCCGACACGGTCGCCCGGCGGCCCAGGAACGTCCCGAGCGCGCAGGCGACGATCCACCAGCCCACCGCGACGGTCACCACGCCCGCGTCCACGGCGGCCGAGGCGCCGATGACGCAGGCCAGCGCGAGCACGGTCGCCGCGCCGCCGCTGAGCAGGACGGTGGCGCGCAGCAGGTCGACGAAGCGCACCGCGCTCCGTCGCCCTCAGTCCGCCGCGAGCGCGGAGAGCAGCTCGCGCACGCCGCGCGGGCCGTCGACGAGCACGTCGGCCTCCTCGCGCAGGAGGTCCGGCGTCTCGTCGGAGGTCACCCCGACGCAGACCGCGCTGCGCAGCGTCCCGTCGGTCACGAGGTCGCGCAGGCCGCGGAAGGCGTCCACGTCGGTGGTGTCGTCCCCCGCGTAGAGGGCGTGGTCGAGGTCGAGCCGGCCGTCGGCGAGCAGGCGCTTGATCCCCGCCCCCTTGTCCATCGCGACGGGCGGGCGGACCTCGAGGACCTTGCGGCCCCAGTGGGTGGCGAACCCGGCGGCCTCGGCCTGGTCGGCCAGGCCGCGGACGGCCGCCTCGGCGGCGTCCTCGTCGGGCGCGCCGCGCCAGTGGTAGGCGCGGATGGCCTGCTTGTCCTCCGCGCGGACGCGCAGCAGGTCGAGGTCCTCCGACCAGGCCGCGCGGGCCCAGGCGGTGAGCCGCGGGATCCACTCGGCGACCTCGGGCTGCACCTCGGTGTCGGTGCTCCCGCCCCGCAGCACCTCGGTGCCGTGGTTGCCCACGTAGGTGATGGAGCCCAGCGAGACGATCCGCCGCGCCACCGCGGCCTGGCGCCCCGAGACGCACGCGACCAGGCCGTAGCGCTTGGCCACGGCGATGAGCGGGCCCCGCGTGGGCTCGGGCACGTGGGCGTCGTCGGCGTGGCGGACGATGGGCGCGAGGGTCCCGTCGACGTCGAGCAGGACGCCGGCGCGGAGCGGGTCGTCGCGGAGGGGCGCGATCGCGTCGGCCAGCGGGGTCAGCAGGGACACATCCCCAGTATGGCGGCCGTCACAGGAGCCGGACGACCGCCCTGTCATGGAGCGGCGCGGCGCCAAGTGCGCGCGGTCGGCCGCTCGGCGAGGCATCCTGCCGCGCTCACCCACGCGGCCGAGGAAGGGACGCCTTGCCCCAAGACCCCACCACACGACTCGCCCAGGCCGTCATGGCGCTCGGCGTCGCCCGCACGCGGGCGCTGGGCACCATCGCCCGCCACTACGGGCAGCGCTCGACCGACCAGGCGATCCTGGCCGAGCTCGCGCGCGCCGGCCGCCAGACCAACGGCGCGCTCACCCGGGGCCTCGGCATGTCCACGGGCGGCGTGACCCCGGCGGTGGACCGCCTGGAGGAGCGCGGCCTCGTGCGGCGCCTGCCCCATCCTGACGACCGCCGCTCGAGCATGCTCGACCTCACGGAGGAGGGCACGCGCATGATGCGGGCGGGCGGCTCGATCATCACCGACGCGCTCGCGCCGCTGGAGGCGCGCCTCACCGAGGCTGAGGTCGCCCTGGTGCTGCAGGTGCTCGAGCGGGCCGTGCAGGGCTACGCGGCGGCGGCCGACCACCTCACGAGCCCCGACGGCGAGTACCTCGAGTGGCGCAAGGACGCGTCCTAGCCGCCTCCTAGGGCAGGCCGTGCTCCAGCGCGCCCTTGACGGCCGCGTCGAGCGCGTTGAGGCGGTGCAGGGCGAGCGCCTCGGCCGAGCCGAAGCGGCGGCCGGGAGCCGCGTCGGGACCGTGGTGGCAGAGCACGCAGTGGGCCAGCGCGAGCCGGCGGGGCTCGTCCATGGCCGGCGCCCGCCCCGCGGCCTCCTCGAGCAGGCGCAGGCCCAGCTCGACGTGGCCGAGCAGGCGGCCCGCGTCGGTCAGGCCGATGTCCGCGCCGTAGGTGAACTCGCGCGTGCGGCCGAGGTCGTGCACGAGCGCCGCGCAGATGAGCAGGTCGGAGTTCAGCCGCGGGTGCAGCAGGCACGCCTCCTGGGCGAGCGTGCCGACCGCCACGGTGTGCTCCAGCAGCCCGCCGAGGTAGCTGTGGTGGCCCGTCCGGGTGCACGGCGCCCGGCGCAGGTCCGCGCGCAGCGCGTCGTCGCCGAGGAGCACGCCGAGCAGCTGCGCCAGGCCCGGGTCGTGGACCTCCCGCGCGAGGTGCTCCAGGAAGCCGTCGAGCTCGTCGAGGTCGCGGTAGGCGGTGGGCAGGAACGCCGTGGGGTCCTGCGTGGCCGGGTCGACGCGGGCGATCTCGGCCACGTCGAGCTGCAGCTGGTCGCGGAAGCGCTCGACCCGCCCGCGGACCCGGACGAGGTCGCCGCGGTCGAAGCGCCCCGCGAGCCGGTCGGCCTCGCGGAAGGCGCGGCCGCCGATCGTCCCGGTGCGGTCGCGGAGCTCCAGCGCGAGGTAGGCGGTGCCCGTCTTGGCCACGAGGCGGTCCTTGCGCACGCAGGCCAGGACGGCGTCCACGGCGTCGCCCGCGCGCAGCGTGGAGACGGTCGGGGGCGCGGGCGGCGGCGAGGACATCTCGCGCCCAGTGTGCAGTCCCGTCCGGAGGGACGGTCGCGACGGGGTGCGGTGGGTACCGTGGATGTGCACATGCCCGCCCCCCTCATCTGGGAGAGCCGCCCGGACGGGCTCCGCGCCCCCGCCCTCGTCTGCGCCTTCACGGGCTGGAACGACGCGGGCGACGCGGCCTCCGCCGCCCTCCAGTTCGTCGGCTCCTCGCTCGGCGCCGCGCGCTTCGCGCGCATCGATCCCGAGGACTACTACGACTTCCAGGCCACCCGGCCCAAGGTCCGCATCACCGACGGCACCACCCGCGTGGTGGACTGGCCCGAGGTCGAGATCTACGCCGCCCGCGTGCCGCGCGCCCCACGCGACCTCATCCTGCTGCAGGGCCCCGAGCCGTCCTACCGCTGGCGCGGCTTCTGCGACCAGGTCCTCGAGCTCGCCGACGTGCTCGGCTGCCAGATGGTCATCACGCTCGGCGCGCTGCTGGCCGACGTGCCCCACTCCCGCCCCGTGCACCTCACGGGCGTCTCCACGGACGAGTCGCTCGTGGCGCGCCTCGGCGTGCCCAGCACGGACTACGAGGGCCCGACGGGGATCACCGGCGTCCTGCAGGCCGCCTGCCAGGACGCGGGCATCCCGTCCGCGTCGCTGTGGGCGAGCGTCCCGCACTACGTCGCCGCCGCGCCGAACCCGAAGGCGGCCCTCGCCCTCGTCCGCTCGCTCGAGGGCCTCTCGGGCGTGAGCGTGGACGCGGGGGAGCTCGAGACGGCCGCCGGGGAGTACGAGCGCCAGGTCTCGCTGGCCGTGCAGGCCGATCCCGAGGTGCAGGCCTTCGTCGAGCGCCTCGAGGAGGCCGCCGCCGAGGAGGAGCCCGAGGTCGACCCGAGCCAGCTGCCCTCGGGCGACGTCATCGCCCGCGACTTCCAGCGCTTCCTGCGCCAGCGCGGCCCCGGGGAGCCCCCGGGTCGCTGACCCGGGCCGGCTGCACGACCGCTCGCACGCCGCGGGCGGTCCGGTCGATCGGGCACCATGGGGGGATGCCCCGACGCTTCGACGCAGGCCCCGCGCTGGCCGTCCTCGGCGCGGCCATCCTGGCCATCGCCCTCTTCCTCGACTGGTTCGACCCGGGCGTGACCGCGTGGGAGGCCTTCGAGAGCCTCGACCTCGTGCTCATCGCCCTGGCCGGCGCCATCGCCTACGGCGCGCTGCACCGCGACGGGGCCAAGGGCCGGATCATGCTGCTGGCCTCGCTCGCCGCGTTCCTCGTCGTGGTCACCCAGCTCATCCAGCCGCCGCCGCTGATCGACGCCGCGACCGACTCCGACCTCGCCGTCGGGGCCTGGCTCGGGCTCATCGGCACGGTGCTGGCCATGGTGGGCTCCGTGCTGGTGGTCGCCGCGATCTCCATCAACGTCGACGTGGCCGGCCGCGACGGCCGCCGCCGCGCGACGGCCGTCGACCACCGCACGGGCGCCTCGTCCGCATCCGGCGCCGACGACGAGGACGACGAGGAGCTCGAGGACGACGACTTCGGGGCGCCGGTCGTCCGGCGGCCCGACCGCGCCGCGCAGCGTCCCGCCTCGACCCGCGTCCCCGAGCGCTCCGGCGGCTCGCTCTTCAGCCGCGGCCCGGCGCGCGACGAGGAGGACGAGCTCGACGACACGGTCGCCGCCCCCGTCGATCCGCAGGCCACCCAGACCTTCCCCGCCCAGCGCGACGACGACGCCCGGCCGGGCGCTCCGCGGTGAGCGACCGGCGGGCCGCCGCGGAGGACGAGTTCGCGCTCCTGCGCTTCGCCGCGGTGCTCGCCGCGCCGGAGGTCGCGCTCGTGGAGGTGGAGGGCCGCATGGGCGCGGCGCTCCAGCGGCGGCGCGGGCTGCCCCGCCTCCTGCTCGAGGACGGCGGCGGACGCATCGAGCTCGCCGCGGTCCCCGGGGCCTCCGTGGTCCACGACGACGTGCTGCGCGTGACCTTCGCCGCGCCCGCCGAGGTCACCGACGAGCAGGCCGAGATGTACCGGACGATCACCGGCGCCGGT
>CAXUES010000026.1:8376-10935 GCA_964250185.1 uncultured Solirubrobacteraceae bacterium
GACGCTCGCCCTGCGCGACGTGCTCGTCGAGCTGCCCTCCCCCGACGTGCCCGCCGGGCCCGAGCGCCACATCGCGCTGGCCCGGGAGCTCAACGAGGTGCGCCACCGCCTGCGCGCCGCCGAGGAGCTCACCTCCGGCGCCGAGGCCGCGGTCGCCGAGGCCCGCGCCCAGGGCGAGGCCTCGGTGACCACGCGCCTGGAGGCAGCCGAGGACGCCCGCCGCGACGCCGAGGCGCGGACGTCGGAGCTGCAGGCCGCGGCGTCCGCCCGCGACGCCGAGCTGCGCGCCGAGGGCGAGGACGCCGTGCGGGCCGCCCGCGCCGAGGCGGCCGAGCGCATCACGGCAGTGGAGGCCGAGCGCGACGCCGCCCGCGCCGCCGTCGCGCAGGCGGCGCGCGACGAGCGCGAGCGCCTGGAAGCCGACCGCGTCGAGCTCGAGGAGCGCGCGGGGCGGGCCGAGGCCCGCGCCACCGCGCTCGTGCGCGAGCGCGACGCCGCCCAGGCCGAGGCCTCCACGGCCCGGTCGCGCACCCGCGAGGCCACGCGCGAGCTCGCCCGGGTCCGCGCCGAGCTCGAGGCGGCCACCCGCGCCGCCGGTGCGGGCCAGCCCCGCGCGGCCGCCGCCGAGCGGTCGCGGGCCTCCGCGTCGCCGCTCGGGCCCGCCACCGCCGCCGCACGGACCGGTCGGGAGGCCCAGGACGCCGAGGACGAGCGCCTGGAGGACGCCGCCGACCCGACCGCCACCGTCGCCTTCGACGCGCTGGGCGGCGAGGAGCCCGAGCCCACCCGGACGCAGCCCACCGACGCGCGCCCCGCCGGCGCACCCGCCGACGACGGGGTGGAGGCCGAGGACGACGAGGACCCCGACGCCCTGCAGGCCGACGACGCGCTCGACGAGGACGACGACACCTACGAGACGCCCGCGCAGGGCCTGCGCCCGCGACGCGAGGACACCTACGAGTCGCCCGCCCTGGACCCGTCGGCCGACGCCTCGCCGGCCGAGGGCTGGCGCAGCGCGCGCGCCGACGGCCCGAGCGAGACCGTCCGCGTGCTCGGCCGCGACCGCCCGCGCGCCTCCACGCTGCCCCCGCCGCCCGACGCCGACGTGCCCCCGCCGCCGTTCCTGGCCCGGTGGGGCGCGCCGATCGCCCTCGGCGTCGCCCTCCTGATCCTGCTGGTGATCCTCGTGAGCGCCCTGCTGTAGGGCGCCGGGGCGTCCCCGCCCGGGCTAGTGGGCGATGACCGGGTCGCCGGCCGGCGCGGCCTCGGTCTCGGTCTCGGTCATGCCACCGGGGAGGATGGTCCCGACGACCAGCGCGCCGATCAGGAAGATGGCCGCGGCCCAGTAGAAGCCGGTGTCGTAGCCGTGCACGGCGGCCTGCGCCCGGAGGGTGGCGGACGGCCCGCGTCCCTCGAGGAAGCCGGAGGTCGACGACGCGACGATGGTGGAGAGCAGCGCCGTGCCGATCGATCCGCCGACCTGCTGGCCGGTGTTGACCATCGCCGAGCCGACGCCCGCGTCGCGGGGCTCGATGCCGTACGTCGCGGTCTGGATGGCGGTGGAGAACACCAGGCCGAAGCCGAAGCCGAGCACGAGCAGCGCCGGCATGACGCCGAGGAAGTAGCCCGAGCTCACGTCGAGCTGGGCGAGGTAGAGCATCGCGATGCCGCCCAGGGCCATGCCGGCCGGCACGAGCGGCTTGACGCCGACGCGCGGCAGCAGCCGCGGGCCCACGATGGTCGCCGAGGTGACGATCGAGATCGGCATGGCCAGGAAGGCCAGCCCGCTCTGGATGGGGGTGAGGCCCTTCACCTCCTGCAGGAAGTAGGTCAGGAACAGGAAGACGGCGAAGGCGCCGATCGAGACGAGCGAGATGGACAGGTAGGACCCGCCGCGGGCGCGATCCATGACGATCCGCAGCGGGAGCAGCGGGTGCTCCACCCGTCGCTGCAGGACGACGAAGGCGGCCAGCAGCACGACCGCGACGACGAGGCAGCCGACGACGACGGCGTCGCCCCAGCCGCGGCTGGGGACCTCGGCGAAGCCGTACACGAGCGCGAGGAGCCCGAACACGGCCGAGAGCGTGCCCGGGATGTCGATGTGGACGTCCGGGTTGCGCTCGGCGGGCGCGAGCAGGCGCAGGCCCATGACCGCGGCCGGGATCGCGAACAGCAGGTTCACGTACAGGCACCAGCGCCAGTCCAGGACCTCGGTCAGCACGCCACCCAGGAGGAGGCCAACAGCGGCGCCGCCGCCCGCGAGCGCTCCGAAGATGCCGAAGGCCTTCGCCCGTTCGGCGGGATCGGTGAAGCTCGTGGTGAGGAGGCCCAGGGCGGAGGGGGCGAGGAGCGCGCCGAAGAGGCCCTGGAGGGCGCGGGCGCCGACGAGCATCGCAAAGCTCCCCGAGGCGCCGCCGAGGGCGGAGGCGGCGGCGAAGCCGAGCAGGCCGGCGATGAAGACGTTCTTGCGCCCGAGCAGGTCGCCGATGCGTCCGCCCACGAGCAGCAACGACCCGAAGGCGAGGGCGTAGGCGGTGACGACCCACTGGCGGTCGTCGT
>CAXUES010000026.1:10945-15177 GCA_964250185.1 uncultured Solirubrobacteraceae bacterium
GGCGAAGCCCAGTTCGCGCTGGGCGCTCGGCAGGGCGATGTTCACGATCGTCGCGTCGAGGACGACCATCAGCTGGGCGATGCCGAGGGCGACGAGGACGAGCCAGCGCTTGTCGTGCTGGCGCTGCTGGGCTTCAGTGGTCATGGATCCGTCCTGGGAAGGCGTGTGAACAAGCGGAGATCGCACCTCCGCTTGAGGTTCGCCCGAATGTAGCGGCTAGTGCGCCAGCACCGGCTCCGCCGACGGGTCGAGCTCGCGGACCCCGCCGCGGAGCATCACGGCGGTGAGCACGGCGCCGACGGCGAAGATGCCTGCCGCCCACCAGAACACCGTGGTGTAGCCGTCGATCTGCGCCTGGGCGGCGCCGAGGCGCGTGGGCACCTCGCCGGCCAGGCTCGCGGCCACGGCGCTGGAGAAGAACGTGTTCAGCAGCGCGGTCCCGATCGAGCCCCCGACCTGCTGGGACACGTTGACCATCGCCGAGGCGATGCCGGCGTCGTGGGGCTCCACGCCCGCCGTGGCCGAGGCGAAGGAGGTCGAGAAGATGAGCCCCATCCCGAGGCCCATGACCACGAGCGGGACGATGACGTCGGGGAAGTAGCTCGAGTCCAGCCCGAGCCGGGTGAAGAGCAGCAGGCCGATGCCGCCCAGGACCATGCCGCCCGAGATCAGCGGGCGGATGCCCAGGCGCGGCTGCAGCTTCGGTCCGGCCGTGGTCGAGCTGATCATGATGCCCGCCACGAGCGGCAGGAAGCCGACGCCGGTCTGCACCGGGGTGAAGCCGAGCGTCTCCTGCAGGTAGTAGGTGAGGAACAGGAAGACGCCGAACATCGCGGCGCCGGAGAGCGCCATCGCGATGAGCGAGCCGCCGCGGTCGCGGTCGCGGACGATCCGCAGCGGCAGCAGCGGGTGGCCCGAGCGGGCCTGGATGGCGACGAAGGCGCCGAGCAGGACGACCGCCACGGCCAGGCAGGCGACGACGACGCCGCTGCCCCAGCCGCTGGACTCCGCCTCGGCGAAGCCGTAGACGAGCGCGAAGAGGCCGAGCGACACCGTGAGGACGCCGGGCAGGTCGATCTTCGGCCGGGCGCCCACGAGCGGGGCGTCGACGATGAGGCGCAGGCCCATGAGCATCGCGGGGATGGCGAAGGCGAGGTTCACGAAGAGGCACCAGCGCCAGGAGAGGTACTCCGTGAGCACGCCGCCGAGCAGCAGGCCGACCGCGGCGCCGCCGCCGGCGATCGCGCCGAAGATGCCGAACGCCTTCACGCGCTCGGTCGGGTCGGTGAAGGTCGTGGCCAGCAGCGAGAGCGCCGCGGGCGCCAGCAGCGCGCCGAAGAGGCCCTGCAGGGCGCGGGCGCCGACCAGCAACGCGAAGCTGTCGGCCAGGCCGCCGAGGAAGGAGGCGGCGGCGAAGCCGCCCAGCCCGACCACGAAGACGCGCTTGCGGCCGAAGAGGTCGCCGAGCTTGCCGCCGAGCAGCAGCAGGCCGCCGAAGGCGAGCGCGTAGGCGGTGACGACCCACTGGCGGTCGTCGTCGGAGAAGCCCAGGTCGGTCTGGGCGGAGGGCAGCGCGATGTTCACGATCGTCGCGTCGAGGACGACCATCAGCTGCGCGATGCTGATGGCGACGAGGATCAGCCAGCGGCGGCTGTGCGTGCGCTCGTCGTGGGTGGGGGCCGGGGTGCTCATCGGGCTCGCTCTCGAAGTGGGTGACACGAAGTGGAAGCGGAAGCTCGGCTTCCACTTGCCTGGCGCACTGTAGCGATCAAGTGGAGGTGCCGCCACCACTTCGTGGCTACGCTGTGGACATGTCCCCAGAGGCCCTGGTCCCCGAGGTGCCCGCCGACCGCCCCCTACGCCGCGACGCCGAGCGCAACCGGCAGAAGATCCTGGCCGGCGCCGCGCGCGTCTTCGCCGAGGAGGGCCTCGACGTGGGCATGGACGAGCTCGCCCGGCGCGTCGGCGTGGGCACGGGCACGCTCTACCGGCGGTTCCCCACCAAGGACCTGCTCATCTCCGCGCTCTTCGACGACCTCATCGACACGGTGGTGACCGAGGCGCGCGCCGCGCGCGACAACGCCGACCCGGTCGAGGGGCTGCGCGGCTTCTTCGTGGCCATGAACTCGCACACGGCCTACAACCAGGGGCTCAAGCAGCTGCTGGTCGAGCGCACCCACGACGACGCGCGCGTGGAGTGCGCGGCGGCGGAGATCCGTCCGTGCCTGCGCGCGCTGGTCGAGCGGGGCGTCGCGGACGGCTCCCTGCGGCCCGAGGTGACCGAGGCCGACGTCTTCCTGACCACCACGATGGTCGGCGCGGTCATCGAGCGCACCCGCGACACGAACCCCGACGTGTGGCGCCGCTACGTCGAGGTGGCCATCGACGGCCTCCGCGCCCGCCCCGACGGCGCCGAGCTCCCCGCGGGGCTCTCCCCGGAGGAGTTCGAGCGCGTCAGCGAGGGCGGGCCGCCCGTCCGCTCCTAGCGCTCCGCCGCCGGGCAGGTGATGCGGTAGTCGCACATGCCGCAGGCGCTGCGCGACGGCGTCGGCTCGAAGCCCTGCGCGCTGATGCCGCCGGCGACCTCCCCGACGGTGTCGCGGATCCAGTCGGGGTCCATGGCCTCGGCGGGGACGCGGACCTTCTCGTCGTCGAGGACGTAGTGGTAGGCCTCGCGTGAGCTGCCCTCGAGCTGCCAGGCCTCGCGCGCGGCGACGGCGTAGAGCGACAGCTGCACGTCCTCGCGGAGCTGCTCGACGGTCCGCGGGCGGCCCGTCTTGTAGTCGATGAGCTCGTAGCCGCCGTCGGGCAGGCGGTCCACGCGGTCCACCCGGCCGCGCAGGACGTGGCGGCCGAGCTTGAACTGGAAGGCCTTCTCCAGCCAGACCGGCTCGCCCTCCTCGGTGGCCAGGCGCTCGTGATAGCGCTCGAGCGCGGCCACGGCCTTCGGGCGGAACTGGCGCTCCTGGGCGGAGTCGCCGAAGCCGCCGCGCCGCCAGCCCTGGTCGAGCAGCCCGAGCAGCTCCTCCCTGGTCCCCCGCGGCGCGCCCGGCCCCGTCCCCGTGTGCGCCTCGTGGAAGCGCTCGAGGGCCTGGTGGACGAGGATCCCGAAGCGCTGGTTGAGCGTCGGCTCGCTGGGGATGCGGAAGACGCGCGCGAACTTGTAGCGCAGGGGGCAGGCCCGGTAGGTCTCGATGTCCGACGCGCTGAGCACGAGCCCGTCGCCGCGCGTGGGCAGGAAGGCGGTCAGCGACGGCTCGGTGCCCTTGCCCAGCGCCGCCGCGCGGCGGCCGCGGTCCTGCTCGGAGGAGAGCAGCAGCTCGTCCAGGCCCGAGGTCTCCAGCGCCTCGCGCTGGGCGGAGGACGCGGCCTGGGCCAGGCGCACGTTGACGTCGCGCAGCGCCTCGCCGACCTCCTGGCCCTCCGGGCGCTGCAGCAGCGCGGCGACCTTGACGAGCTCGAGGTAGCGGGTGACGCCGTGGGTCACGTCAAGGTCGGTGTCCAGGCGCAGCTCGCCGACGCGCGTGCCGATGGACGCGACCTCGCGCAGCAGCTCGTCGCGCAGCGAGGCGAACGTCGCGTGCAGCGCCTCGTCGGGGCCGTAGAGCTCCTCCTCGCGCTCCTCCCACGCCGCGCCCGCGGCGGCCAGCGCCTCCTCGGCCAGCGGGGAGGGGCGGCGGCCCGCGCCGTCGGTGCCCGACGCGGCGTGGCTGAGCACGAGGCCGTGGCGGGCCCGGCCCATGGCCAGCGCGAGCAGGCGTCGCGCGTGGGCCTCGTGGGCGGCGGCGGGATCGATCGCGGCGTCGACGTCGTCGTCGCCGTCGCCCGCCCGCAGGCCGGGCGGCAGCTCGTCGGGCTCCGGCGCGCGGCCGGGCAGCCGCCCCGCGTCCAGGCCGCAGACGAGCACGTGGTCGAACTCCAGGCCGCCCGCGGTGTGCAGCGCGAGCACCCCGACGGCGCCCTCGCGCGGCCGGGCGCGGTCCGGGAGCGCGTCGGGGTCGTCGTCGACGCCGGCCTCGGCCGCGGCGGCGAGCGCGACGGCGAACTCGCGCGCGGTGGCCTGCGGGGAGCGCTGCGCGTGCTGCAGGGCGAGCTCGCCCAGGCGCGCGAGGCCGACGAGCCGCTCGACGACCTCGGCCTGCGCGGCGAAGAGCCCCTGGCGCCGCAGCTCGAGGCGGTCGATGAGCCGGTGGACGAAGAGGTCGGGCCGCGTCGTGTCCAGCTCCGCGCTC
>CAXUES010000027.1:0-1623 GCA_964250185.1 uncultured Solirubrobacteraceae bacterium
GGCGCTCCTCGCGGCCGACGGCGGCGTCCGGGCGCTGCTCGGCACGCGCCCACCAGTCCAACAGCTCGAGCGTCGCGGCCCCCGGCGCCACGCCGACGAGCCCGGGCTCGATGAGGCCTGCGCGGGCCAGCTCGGTCGCGCCGGGGAGCTCGTCGTCCAGCGGCAGGCCGCCGAGCAGCCGCGGGAGCAGCACCACGGCGCTGGAGCCCAGGGCGTCGCGCACCGGGTCCAGCGGGGCGACGACCTCCATCTCCGCGCCCAGCAGGACCACGGGCTCGTCCTGGGCGACCAGCGCGTGCTGCAGCAGCCGTGGGCGCAGGCGCGCCGCCAGCTCGACCACCGGCGTGGTGCGGACGAGCTCGGTCCAGCCCGGGAGCCCGAGCGCCTCGGGGGCGACGAGCTCGACGCCCGGCCACGTCGGCGCGGTGCCCACGACGCACGCGAGCACCCGCGCCTGCGGGTCGACCGCGCGCAGGGACGCGGCCAGGGCCCTGGCCGCCGGGAGCTCCGGGGTGGTGCAGCAGATGCAGTGCAGCAACGGGCCTTCCTTGGGCTTGCTCACAGGGCAGCGACCAGCAGGCGCTCGCGCGCCGCGGGGGTTCGCAGCAGGTCCGCCGCGATGACGCGCCAATCGTAGAGGCGCGCCACGTCGGCCCGCAGGCGCCGGGCCTCGACCGAGAGCACCGCGGGATCGGTGTCGCGCAGCGCCTCGACCGCCGGGCCGAAGTCCTCGACCTCGGCCTCGACCAGGCCCGGGCCGGGTTCGACGTCCAGGCCCCGCCGCCCCCGCTCGGTCGTGACGACGGGGAGCTCGGCGGCGAGGTACTCGAACATCTTCAGGTTGGTGCCCGACCCGGTCACCACGGGGTTCAGCGCGACGTCGGCGAGCCCGAGCAGCGTGTCCTTGTGCCGGCGCGGGAGCGCGCCGAAGAGCTCGACGTTGGGCGCCACGTCGACGTGGCGCTCCACGTCGAGCAGGAGGGCGTCGCCCGCGCCGCCGACGATCCAGAAGCGCACGTCGGGCGTCCGCGACGCGGCAGCCGAGAGGGCGGCGGCGGCGTCGACGTTCGGCGGGTGCCAGGAGCCGACGAAGACCGCCCGCGGGGCGGGGTCGAGCCCGACGGCGGCGCGCCGGCGCCGGCGCTCCTGCGGCTCCACGGGACGCACCGCCTCCACGTCGACGCCGTTGGGCACGACGACGAGGCGCGCCTCCTCGACCCCGTAGCGCTCGGCGAGCAGGCGCGCGTCCGCGTCGGAGCAGGCGAGCACGAGCTCGGCCTCCGCGCAGCAGGCGGCCTCGACGTCGGCGGTGGCGGCCAGCAGCGCCTCGGCCTCCGCGCCGCGGCCGGCCAGGATCGTCGCCTTCAGCTCGGCCTCGACGTCCTGCGCCTCGTACCAGAGGGGCGCGTCGCTGACGGCCCGCAGCGACGGCATCACGTAGGGGTGGCAGGCGACGAGCAGGTCGGCGCCGGCGGCCTCCCGGGCCAGCGTCTCCCGCCAGGCCGGGGTGTGGCGCTCCAGGGCGGGGAAGGCGACGTCGGTGACGAGCACCCCGGCGGCGGTCTGCGCCTCGTGCTCGAGCCGCGCGTGGCGCCCCGAGGCCGGGACGCGGTGCTCCACCAG
>CAXUES010000027.1:1633-1981 GCA_964250185.1 uncultured Solirubrobacteraceae bacterium
CGGCCGACGCCGCCGCGGTGCCGTAGGGCGCCAGGCAGACGACGTGGACGTCGGCCACCCGGGCCAGCTGGCGGTAGAGGCCGAGGACCCGCAGCCGGCCTCCGCCCTCGGGCGGGAAGACGGGGAAGGTGACCGCGACGACGACGCGCGGGCGCCGCGCCGTCACGGCGCCAGCAGCGCGTCGACCAGCTGCGGGAAGCCGATGTGGCCGGCCAGCCGCTGCCCGGCGGCGCCCATGCGCCTCGCGGCGCGCCGGTCGTCGACGAGCTCCCGGATCGCGGCCGGGATACGGTGCCGCTGCCATGCCCGTTCTGCGGCCCGAGCTTCCGCAGCCGCAGCGGCGGGGAC
>CAXUES010000027.1:1991-15121 GCA_964250185.1 uncultured Solirubrobacteraceae bacterium
GGCGCCGAGTTCCGCGGGATCCGGCGCGACGACGCGTCCTGCCTCCCCGTCGCGGATGAGCTCCGCGGGACCGCCCGAGTCCGTGGTCGTCACGACCGGGACGCCGGCGCGCATCGCCTCCAGCGTGATGAACCCGAAGTCCTCGTCCCAGGGGGTGAAGACGACTACGGCGGCGTCCGCGTAGAGCTCGACGAGCTCCGGGTCGCCCACGCGGCCGCGCAGCTCGACGCCGGGCACACCCGCGGCGAGCTCGCGCAGCCGCGCCTCGTCGGGGCCGGCGCCCGCCACGACCAGCGGCAGGTCGACCCCGCTGGCCGCGTAGGCGGCGATGACCAGGTCGATGCGCTTGGGGACGTCGAGGCGCGAGACGCACAGGACGTGCCGGCGGCGCTTGCCCGGGTGCACCGCGAGCGGCGTGTCGGGGTAGGCCACGCGGACGTCGGCGCCCTCCGGCAGGTAGCCCTCGCGGCGACGGACCGTCTCCGAGAGGGCGGCGTACTGGCGCACGCGCCCGGGCCCGAAGGCGACGCCGTCCAGCCAGCGCACGACCGCGCGCAGCAGCGGCGACGGGAGGCCGAGCAGCGGCGAGCCCTCGAGCTCCGCCCGGATGGCGTGCAGGCGCCCGAAGGCCTCGGGCAGCGCCGCCCGGTCGGCCGGATGGGCCTCCAGGAGCGCGAGGAGGGCCCGCACCCCGGGCTCGCCGGCCGGCACGTCGGTCGGGGCGTCGGCGGGGTACTGGTCGTAGAGCCCGCGCAGCGGGTGCAGCATGTACACGCGCAGGTCGGGGTGCTCGACCATCCACGCGGGGTACTTGCCGACCACGACGATGTCGTAGCCCGAGACGTCGAGCGTGCTGAAGCGCTCGTAGGCGTCCAGCACCTCCCCGAAGCTGCGCTCGGGGGTGGGGAGCTTGACGAGGTCGGCCGTGTACGGGCTCGAGGCGTTGAGGTGCTCGACGAAGCCCCACCACAGCCGCTCCGCGCCTCCCACCTGCAGCGGCACGGGCGAGGGGTGGACGACGGCGATCGTGGGCGGCGCGGCGATCGCCTGACGGTACCCGAGGCCCCGGCCGACGGCGGCGCAGCGCTCCCGGCGACCCGGCCCGCGCGTACGATCGCCGCCGATGCCCGCCGCGCCCCTCGAGCAGCTCCCCGGCCTGGCCACGACCCACTGCGTCGTGCTCGTCGGACCCGCGCCGCGGGGGAGCGATCCGCGGCTCGAGCTCGCCGCCGCGCTGGAGCGCACGCCGCGCGACGTCGCGCTCGTGGCCTGCCTGCCGCCCGACGTGGGCGCGTGGTGGACCGGCCTCGCGGCGGCCGAGGGTCGGCCGGTCGCCGTGCTGGACGGCGACCCCGGCCTGGCCCGGGCGCTCGCGAGCGTCATGGCGGCGGCGCCCCGGGCCGACGTGGCCGTCCTCGACAGCCGCACCGAGGTCGCCGAGGGCTGGCTGGACGGGCTGCGGGCGGCGCTCTCCGACGACCCGACCGTGGGCAGCGCCACCGCGCTGGCCACCCACGCCGGGCTGCTCAGCGTCCCCGCGCGCAACCTCCCCTGGCCGCTGCTGCCGCCGGCGCTCACGCTCGAGGAGGCGGCCCGCCGCGTGCGCGACGCGGCCGCGGACGACGACCGCGGCCCGGCCCGCGTGCCCGTGCCGCTCGGCCACGCCGTGCTGCTCGCGCGCACGATGCTCGACCTCGTGGGACCGCCCGACGAGGCGGCGGGCCCCGGCGCGGCGTGCATCGTCGGCCTCGGGGCCCGCGCCGCGGCCTGCGGCCTGCGCCACGTCGTGGCGGGCTCGGTCCTCGTCCTGCACCGCGGTGACGCGGAGGCGCCCGACCCGGCCGCGCCGTGGATCGCGCCGGAGGCCGTGGGTCCCGTCGCCGCGCTGCCCGGCCTGGCCGACGAGCTGCGCGACGCCGCCTTCGACCGCTTCGGCCCGCTCAGCCGGACCCTGCTGCGGGCCCGCCGCGCGCTCACCGGCGGCGACGTGACCCTGGACGCCCGCGGCCTGACCCCGGGTCGCAGCGGGACCAAGCTCGCGCTCGTCGAGCTGGCCGCCGCGCTGGCCGCGGCCGACGCCACCCGCCTGCGGATCGTGCTGCCCGACCGCCCCGATCCCGAGCTCGGCGCGATCGTCGAGGGCCTCGGCGTCGAGGTGCTCCGGGCCGCCGACGCGGCGGGCGCAGGGCGCACCGACGTCCTGCACCGCCCCTACGGCATCGACCGGGCGAGCGAGCTGGCCGACGCCGACCAGCTCGGGGAGCGCCTCGTGCTCACCCAGCACGACCTCATCGGCTTCCACGACCCCGCGGTGTTCGCCACGGCCGAGGAGCACCTCGCCCACCGCCGCGCCACCGCGCTCGGGCTGGGGGCCGCGGGCGCCGTGCTCGTCCCGTCCGCCCACGTCCGCGCCGACCTCGTCGACGCCGACCTCGTCGCGCCGGAGCGGGTGCTGGTCGCCCCGAACGGCGCGCTGCCCGTCGTGTCGCCCGCCGCGGGCACGCCGGCCCGCGCGCCGGCCGGGCTCGAGGCCCTCGGGGATCGTCCGTTCCTGGCCATGGTCGGCGCCGACCTGCGCCACAAGGGCGTGCCGTTCGCCCTGGAGCTCCTGCACGAGCTGACGACCACCCACGGCTGGGACGGCGGCCTGGTGCTCGCCGGCACCGAGCCGCTCGCGGGCTCCTCGCGGGCGCAGGAGGCCGCGCGCCTGGCCGCCGACCCCGCCCTGGCCGCGCGCGTCGTGCGCCTCGCGGCGATCGACGACGCCGAGCGGCGCTGGCTGCAGGAGCACGCGGCCGCCGTCTGCTACCCGAGCACCGTGGAGGGCTTCGGCTTCGTCCCGTTCGAGGCGGCCGCCGCCGGGACGCCGTGCCTGTGGGCGCCCGTGGCCTCCCTGGCCGACTCGCTGCCGGCCGACCTGGCGCCGCTCGTGCCCTGGGATCCCGCGGCGAGCGCCCGCCGCGCGCTGCCGCTCCTGCGCGACCCGGCGGCGGCCGACACCGCCGCCACCGCCCTCGCCGCCTACGACCTCGCCGCGCGGCTGCCCGCCGCTCCCGGCGCCGCGAGCGCCGACCGCCACGCCCGCACCGAGGCGGAGCTGTGGACGCTGCGGGCCGCCCTCGGCGCCGACGCCGTGCGCCTCGTCGGCCCCGACGACCCGCTGCTCGCCCCGCTCGACCAGGCCCGCGCGGTCGCCGCCATGCGGACCCCCGCCGGGCGGCGGGCGGTGCGCGCGGCGCTGCGGGCCGCGGCCCGCGCGCGGCGCGACGGCTGAGCGCTCAACGCACGCCGAGGGCTACCGTCCAGCCCCCATGTCCCTGCGTCGCCTCGAGGCGGGCGGGGCGCTGGACGTCGCTCGTGGCGATGCCGTCGTCGTCATCCCCCTCTTCGGGGCCCACGACCTCTTCGTCCGGTGCCTGCGCTCCGTGCTCGCCCACACCCCGGCCTCGGTCCCCGTCCTGATCGCCGACGACCACGGCCCCGAGCCCGCGTCGCTGCGCTGGGTCGAGGAGCTCGACGCCCGCGGGGCGCTGCAGCACGACGTCGTCTGGGCCCGCCGCGACACGAACCTCGGCTTCGTGGCCAACTGCAACGCCGCCTTCGCGCAGACCGCGCCCGCCGACGTGGTCCTGCTCAACTCGGACATCGAGGTCGCCGAGGGCTGGCTGGAGGGGATGCTGGACGCCGCGCGCTCGGACACGACGATCGCCTCGGCCACCGCGCTGGCCAACGACGCGACGATCCTCTCGGTCCCCCACCGCAACGCCCCGGTGCCCGCCCTGCCCCAGGAGCTCTCGCTCGCGGAGGCCGCCCGGCGGGTCCGCGACGCGTCGCCGCGGCTGCGTCCGCGCCTGCCCACGGCCATCGGCCACTGCTGCCTGCTGCGCCGCAGCGCTCTCGACCTCGTCGGCGGCTTCGACGAGGCCTTCGCCCCGGCCTACAGCGAGGAGGTCGACTGGTCGCAGAAGTGCGTGCTGCGCGGCCTGCAGCACGTCGCCGCCGACGACGTCCTCGTCCTGCACCACGGCCGCGGCTCGCTGAACGTCAAGGGGGAGCGCAACCCCCTGCAGCTCGCCCACGACGCGCTCATCGCCCAGCGCTACCCGTACTACGAGGGCTGGGTGGACGCGGTCAAGGCCGACGAGGACTCCCCGCTCGCGCGGAGCGTCCACGCCGCGAGCCGCGCGCTGCTGGGCCTGTCGGTGACCATCGACGGCCGCTGCCTGAGCGGCCCGCTCGTCGGCACGCAGGTCCACACGCTGGAGTTCCTCGACGCGCTGCACGCCACGGGCGAGGTGCGCCTGCGCGTGCTCATGCCCGACCACCCCAACCCGGAGGCCGAGGCCCGCGTGCGGGCGCTCGGCGACGTCCAGGTGGTCCCGGAGTCGCTGCTGCACACCGCGGCCGTCGGCACCGACGCGATCGTCCACCGGCTCTTCCAGATCACCGCGGCCGACCAGCTCGTCGACCTGCTCTCGCTGGGCCGGCGGGTCATCGTCAGCCAGCTCGACCTCATCGCCTTCCGCAACCCGGGCTACTTCCCCGGCGACGCGCCCTGGCTGCAGTACCGCCAGCTCACCGGCGAGGCGCTGGCCTGGGCCGACCGCACCCTCTTCAGCACCGACCACGCGCGGACCGACGCGCTCACGGACGGCCTGCTGCCCGCCGGGCGCGCGGTCACCGTGCCGATCGGCGCCGACCACGTCTCGCTCGGCGACGGGCGCCGCCCGCAGGGCTTGCCCGACGACGGGCGTCCCTTCCTGCTCTGCCTGGGCACCGACTTCCGCCACAAGAACCGCCTGTTCGCCTTGGAGCTGCTGGAGGCCCTGGTCGCCGAGCAGGACTGGGACGGCCGCCTCGTGCTGGCCGGCGCGACCGTCGCCCACGGCTCCAGCGCCGGCGACGAGGCCGCGTGGCTGTCGCTGCGCCCGGAGCTCGCCGACCGCGTGGTGGTCCTGCCCGCCACGGGCGACGCCGAGCGCGACTGGCTCTACGCCAACGCCGCCGCGGTCGTCTACCCCTCCACCTACGAGGGCTTCGGCTTCGTGCCCTTCGAGGCGGCGGCCGCCGGGACGCCGTGCCTCTTCGCCCACCAGACGTCGATCGCCGAGACCCTGCGGGACGCCGAGGCGCTGCTGGTGCCCTGGGACGCGTCGGCCAGCGCGGCCGGCGTCATCGAGGTGCTGCGCGACCCGGCCCGCGCCGACGCGCTCGTCGCGCAGGTGCGCACGGCGACCGAGGGGCTCACGTGGGCGGCCTGCGCGCGGCGGACGCTCGCGGTCTACGAGGAGGCTGTGGCCGACGAGCCGCGCGACGCGGCGCTGCTCGAGCGCGCCCGCCTCGTCTCCGACGCGGGCTACTGGACCCTGCGGGCGCAGATCGGCGACACCGGGATGGCCCTGGTGGGGCCGGAGGGCGCCCTGCTGCCCGACGACGTGCAGAACGTCGTCGCGGGGCTCGCCCGGCGCTCCGCCACGCGCACCCCGCTGCTCGGCGCGCTGCGCGCCCTCAAGCACCTCTCACCCGCTTCGGGGCGGAGTGCGTCATCCTCGGACGGCGATGGCTGAGGTCCCTGCAGTCCACGTCTCCGACGTGGCCAAGACGTTCCGGCTGCCCACGGAGCAGGTGCACACGATCAAGGAGCGGGCGCTGCACCCCTTGCGGCGGCCCGGCTTCGAGCGCTTCGAGGCGCTCAAGGGCGTCTCCTTCGAGGTGGCCAAGGGCGAGTTCTTCGGGATCGTCGGGCGCAACGGCTCGGGCAAGTCGACGCTGCTGAAGTGCCTGGCGGGCATCTACGGCGTGGACCGTGGCGCCATCCACATCGACGGGCGCCTCAGCGCGTTCATCGAGCTCGGCGTGGGCTTCAACCCCGACCTGGCCGCCGCGGACAACATCAAGCTCAACGCGACGATGCTCGGCCTGAGCCCGAAGGAGTCGGCCAAGCGCATCGACGCGGTCCTCGACTTCGCCGAGCTGCGCGAGTTCGCCGAGCTGAAGATCAAGAACTACTCGTCGGGGATGCTCGTCCGCCTCGCCTTCAGCGTGATGATCCAGGTCGACGCCGACGTGCTGCTCATCGACGAGGTCCTGGCGGTGGGCGACGCGTCCTTCCAGCAGAAGTGCTTCGACGAGTTCGACCGCATCCGCCGCTCCCACCGCACCGTCCTGTTCGTCACCCACGACATGGGCGCGGTCGTGCGCTTCTGCGACCGCGCGCTGCTGCTCGAGAAGGGCAACCCGGTCGCGCTGGGCGACGCGGAGGCCGTCGGCAACCGCTACCTCGAGCTGAACTTCTCGGCCGAGGCGCGCGCCGCCGCGCGGCGCGAGCGCGAGGAGCAGGCGCTGCTGGTCGTCGAGGAGCGCGCACCCGTCGAGGTCTCCGACGGCGCCGAGCGCTACGGCGACGGCCGCGCGGAGATCGTCGAGGCCTACGTGCGCGACGGGTCCGGGCAGCCGTCCTTCACGCTCGCCGCCGGCACGCGCTGCACCTTCGTGGTGAAGGTGCGCTTCAACGAGGACGTCGAGGACCCCATGTTCTCCTGCTCGCTGCGCACGGGCGCCGGCCACACGCTCATGGCCGCCTCCACCGTCTGGGACGACCCGCACCTCGGGCTGTTCCGCGCCGGGGAGGAGGTCGAGTACCGCGTCGAGTTCGAGAACCTCCTGGCGGGTGACCGCTACTACGCGAACGTCTCCGTGGAGCAGGACGGCCACCGCTGGCTGGACTTCCGCAACCGGATCTTCTCGGTCGTCGTCACCTCGCCGCGCGCGACCGGCGCGCTGGTCGACCTGCCCGTCACCCAGGAGCTGCAGCGCGGCGGCGTCCGTGGGGAGGTCGCCCGATGACCTCCACCGCCGTCGACCCCGTCGAGGTCCCGCCGGCCCCCGAGCGCCCCGAGCGCGAGCTCGGGCGCCGCGTCATGGGCCCCACCGCCTTGGGCGACTCGCCCGAGCGGCTCTGGCGCCTCGCCTGGACGCTGGCCACCACCGACTTCCGCCTGCGGTTCTTCGACTCCATCCTGGGCTACGCCTGGACGCTGCTGCGGCCGCTGTTCCTCTTCGGCGTCCTCTACACGGTCTTCACCGAGCTGCTGCCCGTGGGCGACGCGGTCCCCTTCTACGGCGTGACGCTGCTGGTGGGGATCGTCTCCTGGCAGTTCCTGGCCGAGGCGACGTCGCAGTCGGTGCGCTCGCTCGTCGCCCGCGAGAACCTCGTGCGCAAGGTCGACTTCCCACGCCTGGCCGTGCCCCTGGCGACGGTCATGACCGCGCTGTTCAACTACCTGCTGGCGTTCGTGCCGGTGCTGGCGTTCCTGCTCGCGGCGGGCGGCGGGATCACCTGGCGCTTCGTCGAGCTGCCGTTCCTCATCGTGGGCCTCTTCGTCCTGGCCTTCTCGCTGGCGCTCTCGCTCTCGGCGCTCTTCGTCCGCTACCGCGACGTCGAGCCGATCTGGGACGTCGCCCTGCAGGCCGGCTTCTACCTGTCGGTGATCATCATCCCGATCGAGATCGTCATCCAGAAGTTCGGCGGCAGCCACCCGTGGATCCCGCGCGCCGCGCTCTGCAACCCGTTCGCGGCGATCCTCCAGCAGATGCGCCACGCGGTCGTCTCGCCCGCGCAGCAGTCGACGACGCAGGCCCTGAGCTGGTACGTGCTGATCCCGATCGGCCTCACGCTCCTCCTCCTCGCCGTCGGCTACCGCACCTTCTCGCGCGCGGCACCGCACATCGCCGAGGACCTCTAGTGGTCCATCCGGGTGAGTCCGGGTGCGCTTGGGCGTCGGCTGGCGCCGTGTGGCAAGGACGCAGGGAGGGAGTGTGGCTCTGCCACATGACCGAGCGAGGACGCCGCCACGCGGGGATCAGCCGGCGCTCCAAGCGTGCGTGGACTTGCCGGATGGGCCATTAGCATGGGCGACCACCCCTGGGTGGTCATCCCGACCTTCGACGAGGCCGACAACATCGAGCGGGTGGTCACCGCGACGCGCACGGCGCTCGCCACGGCCGCCCCGGCGCACCGGGTGCTCATCGTCGACGACGGCTCCCCCGACGGCACCGGCGCGATCGCCGACCGCCTCGCGGCGGGCTCCGACGGCGCGGTGCGCGTGCTGCACCGGACGGAGCGGGCCGGGCTCGGACCGGCCTACCTGGCCGGGTTCGCCGAGGCGCTGGCCGGCGGCGCCACGCACGTGCTGGAGATGGACGCCGACCTCTCCCACGACCCCGCCGACCTGCCCCGGCTGCTCGAGTGCGCACGCACCGACGCCGACCTCGTGCTCGGCTCGCGCTACGTCCCGCGGCGGCTCGGTGTACGCCCGCGCGGTCCTCGGGCTGGACGTCCGCGACCTCACCGGCGGCTTCAAGTGCTTCCGCCGCGAGGTGCTGGAGGCCGTCGACCTGGGCTCGGTGCAGGCCCGCGGCTACGCCTTCCAGGTCGAGCTGACCTACCGCGCCGTCCGCGCGGGCTTCCGGGTGCGCGAGGTGCCCATCTGCTTCCACGACCGCGAGGTCGGCGAGTCCAAGATGGACTGGAAGATCACCCTGGAGGCCGCGTGGCTCATCCCCGCCATGCGCCTGCGCGGATGAGCAGCGCCCCGCAGCGCCACGCGGTGCGCGTCGGACGCGGGCTGCGCGTGCGCGACAACTGGGTGCAGCTCGGGCGCTTCGCGCTCGTCGGCGCGACGGGCTACGTCGTCAACCTCGCGGTCTTCGTCCTGTGCGTCGACGTGCTCGGCGTCGTGTACACGGTGGCCGCGGTCATCGCGTTCCTCGCCGCGGTGGCCAACAACTTCGCCCTGAACCGCCAGTGGACGTTCCGGGGCAGCTCGTCGCGGATCGGCCCGCAGGCGCTGCGCTTCCTGTCGGTGAGCCTCGGCGTCTTCGTGGTGACGTGGGGCCTGCTCCACGTCCTGGTGGCCTCGGGGACCTCGACCACGGTCGCGCAGGCGATCTCGGTCGCCTGCGGCACCCCGCTGAACTTCCTGCTCAACCGCCTGTGGACCTTCTCGCTGCGCAGCGGGCCCGGTCCCGGCGCCTGACCCCCTGGAGACCCATGTCCCACCGTGTCCTCATCACCGGCGGCGCCGGCTTCATCGGGTCGTCGCTCGCGCTCGCGCTGGCCGCCCGGCACCCCGACTGGGAGGTCGTCGCCTGCGACAACCTCTACCGGCGCGGCTCCGAGCTCAACCTGCCGCGGCTGAAGGCGGGCGACGTCGCCTTCGCCCACGCCGACGTCCGCCACGGCGACGACCTCGCGCGGATCGGGAGGATCGACGCGCTCGTGGAGTGCTCCGCCGAGCCCAGCGTCCTGGCCGGCACCGACGGCGACACCCGCTTCCTGGTCGACACGAACCTCGTGGGGGCCTACAACTGCCTCGAGCTGGCCGCCGCCCACGGCGCGCAGGTCATCTTCCTGTCGACGAGCCGCGTGTACCCGGTGGCCGCGCAGGAGCGCCTGGTGGTCAGCGAGGCCGCGACGCGCTTCGAGCTCGCCGACGAGCAGCCCGTCCCGGGCGCCTCGGCGGCGGGGATCGCCGAGCACTTCCCGCTGGCCGGGGCGCGCACGCTGTACGGCGCGACGAAGCTCGCCGCGGAGCTGCTGATCGCGGAGTACGCCGACGCGCGCGGCCTGCCCACGACGATCGACCGCTTCGGGGTCGTGGCGGGGCCCTGGCAGATGGGCAAGGTCGACCAGGGCGTCTTCACCCACTGGATGCTCAGCTTCCTCCAGGACCGCCCGCTGCAGTACATCGGCTTCGGCGGGGAGGGCAAGCAGGTGCGCGACCTGCTCCACGTCGACGACCTCATCGAGCTGGTGGACCTGCAGCTCGGCGACCCGGCGCACTGGGCCGGCCACACCTTCAACGTGGGCGGCGGGCGCGACGGGAGCCTCTCGTTGCGCGAGACCACCGACCTCTGCGCCGACATCACCGGCCGGCCCCGCGAGGTCACCGGCTCGGGCACCTCGCGGCCCGGCGACGTGCGGGTCTACCTGTCGGACTGCGCGGCGCTGTTCGCCCACACCGACTGGCGTCCGACCCGCGCGCCGAGGCAGGTCCTGCAGGACATCCACGACTGGATCGGGGCCAACGAGGCGCTGGTCGCCTCGGCGCTCGGCTAGGGCGCAGGGCGATATCGTCGCGCCCAATGAGCATCGCCATCGTCACTGGATCCGGAGGCCTGATCGGCTCGGAGTCCGCCCGCTACTTCGCCGAGCAGGGCTTCGACGTCATCGGCATCGACAACGACATGCGCTCGTACTTCTTCGGTGAGGAGGCCTCGACGCACGCGACGTCCGAGGCGCTGGCCACCGACCTCGGCGCGTCGTTCCGGCCCTACGGCCTCGACATCCGCGACCGCGAGGCCGTCGAGCGGCTCTTCGCCGAGCACTCCTCCAAGATCGAGCTGGTCGTCCACACCGCCGCGCAGCCCTCCCACGACTGGGCCGCCCGCGAGCCGCACACCGACTTCTCGGTCAACGCGGTCGGCACGCTGAACCTCCTGGAGGCGGCGCGGCAGTCCTGCCCCTCGGCGACGTTCGCCTTCACCAGCACGAACAAGGTCTACGGCGACCTGCCCAACAGCCTGCCGCTGCAGCAGCTCGACACCCGCTGGGAGCTGCCCGAGGACCACGAGTGGTACGGCGGCATCCCCACGTCGATGTCGATCGACCAGTCGACGCACTCGCTCTTCGGCGCCTCCAAGGTCGCCGCCGACGTGCTCGTGCAGGAGTACGGCCGCTACTTCGACATGCCGACCGTGTGCTTCCGCGGCGGCTGCCTCACCGGCCCGCAGCACGCCGGCGCCAAGCTGCACGGCTTCCTGGCCTACCTCATGCGCTGCACGGTGACGGGCGAGCCGTACACGATCTTCGGCTACGAGGGCAAGCAGGTCCGCGACAACATCCACGCCCACGACGTGGTCCGCGCGTTCCACGCCTTCCACAAGGACCCGAAGGCCGCGGCGGTCTACAACCTCGGCGGCGGGCGGGCGTCCAACGTCTCCATGCTGGAGGCGATCGCCCTGTGCCAGGAGATCTCGGGGCGCGAGCTGGACTACACGCTCTCCTCCGAGGCGCGCATCGGCGACCACCAGTGGTACGTCTCCGACCTGGACGCCTTCCAGCGCGACTACCCCGAGTGGGAGCTGACCTTCGGCATCCGCGAGGTGCTGGACGACATCTACGCCTCCAACGTCGAGCGCTGGACGGCCAGTCCCGCATGAAGCTGTCGGTCGTGATCCCCGCCTACAACGAGGAGGGGGGGATCGCCGAGACGGTGGAGGCGGTCGTCGCCGCCCTGACGCGCGAGGACATCGACCACGAGGTGGTCGTCGTCGACGACTCCTCCAAGGACGCCACGGCCGCGGTGGTGCACGGGCTGGAGGACGCGCACCCGACGGTGCGCTACCTCGCCTCCCCGAACCCCAACGGGTTCGGCTTCGCGGTCCGCGCCGGCCTGGACGCCTACACCGGCGACGCGGTGGCCATCGTGATGGCCGACCTCTCCGACGACCCCGAGGACCTCGTCCGCTACTACCGCCTGCTCGAGGCGGGCTACGACTGCGCGTTCGGCTCGCGGTTCCTGCCCGCCTCGCGCGTGCATGACTACCCCCGCTTCAAGCTCGTCATCAACCGCATCGTCAACGCGGGCATCCGGATCCTCTTCGGCCACGGCTACAACGACACGACCAACGCGTTCAAGGCCTACCGGCGCGAGGTCATCGACGGCTGCCAGCCCCTGCTCAGCCAGCACTTCAACCTCACCGTCGAGCTGCCGCTCAAGGCGATCATCCGCGGGCACTCCTACGCGATCGCCCCGATCTCCTGGCGCAACCGCAAGACAGGCGTGTCCAACCTGCGCCTGCAGGAGCAGGGCTCCCGCTACGCCTTCATCGTGCTCTACGCCTTCTTCGAGCACCACCTCTCCCGCGGCGACTACCGCCGCCCGGGGGCGCAGGCGCGCCGCTGGCGGGCGGGAGCGCCCGGGCGCCGCGAGGCCGGCGAGCTGCGCCGTTGAGGGCGCGCCGCGCCCCCTCGACGTGGGCGCTGGCGGCCGCGGGGATCACCGTCCTCGCGCTGCTGGTCGTGTACCTGGCGACCGACCGCGAGTGGTACTACGCCGACGACTACCTGAACTTCTTCCTGGTCGCGCGCGACGGCCTGGACGTGGAGCTGCTCAAGCAGAGCTACTTCGGGACCTTCGCGCCGGGCCACCGCCTCCTGGACTGGGCGATCGTCGACGTCCTGGGCATCCACTGGGCGATCGCCGTGTCGATCTCGTTGCTGCTCCTCGCGGCGGCCGCGGCGGCGTTCTGGTCGCTTATGCGCTCCTTCGTCTCGCGGCCGTGGGCCTGCGGGCTGACCGCGGTCTTCGTCCTCTCCCCCGTCTTCGTGCGGGTCATCCAGTGGTACGCCAACGCGGCGCACGTCATGCCGGCCACGGCGCTGACGCTCGTGGCGCTCGCCGCGGCGATGCGCTGGTGCGCGACCCCGCGGACGCGCACGCTCGTGCTCGTCGGCGTGGCCCACGCGGCGGCGCTGTGCTTCTACGGCAAGCCGCTGCTCATCGTGGGCTACGTCGTGCTCATCACGTGCTTCGTGCGCGTGCCGGAGCGCCTGGCCCCTGGGAGCGTGTGGCGCGCCGTGCGCGCGCACGCGCCGCTGCTCGGCGTCGTGATCGGCATCACCGTCGTCTACCTCGTCATCCGCCAGGTCGGCAACTACTCCGAGCTGCCGCCGACGGGCGCCGACCGGTCGGCCTGGTCGCAGTACCTGCGCCTGAGCTGGACCCGCGGCGTCTCGCCGATCCTGCTCGGCCAGACCGTCCCCTACCAGCCCATCGGCGGCAACCTGCGCCCCAGCGGCACGGCGAGCGACCTCGTGCTCGTGCTCGCCCAGCTCGTCCTGATCGGCTCGGCCGCGCTCTCGGTGGCGCTGCGCCCGGCCGCCTGGCGCGCCTGGGCGGCCTACGTCGTCTGGTTCCTGGCCAACGTCACGCTGGTCGGCATCGGCCGGCTCGGCCCCTTCTCCCCCGGGCTGGGCGCCGACGCCCGCTACGTCGCGGAGTTCGCCTTCCTGCTGCCCCTGACGTTCGCGCTGGCCTTCACCGCGCCCGCGGTCGGCCCCGGGG
>CAXUES010000028.1:0-2765 GCA_964250185.1 uncultured Solirubrobacteraceae bacterium
ACGCGCGGCGCCACCTTCTTCTTGGTCGTCTGTCGCTTCGGGCGCGCCGTGGGGGTGCTCATGTGCTCACCGGCGTACCCGGGCGGGTGGCCGCTCAGGCGGGCACGTCGACGAGCACCTTGCCCGTGACGCCGGCCTCGACGGCGTCGTGCGCGGCGGCGATGTCGGCGAGGTCGAAGCGGTGCAGCGGCAGCGTCGTCAGCGCTCTAGCGGCGACGGCCTCGCCGACCTCCTGCACCGCGAGGCGCAGCGCGTCGGGCGGGAAGGTGTAGAGCAGCACGAAGCGCAGCGTGAGGTTGGCGGTCATGAGGCGCCGGACCTCCAGTGCGGGCTTGGCGCCCGTGTCGGCGTAGGTCACGACCGCCGCGTGCGGGGCGGCCACGGCCAGATCGAGCTCGAGGTTGGCCGCGAGGTCCACCTCGACGACCCGGTCGATCCCCTGGGGCGCGAAGGCGCGGACCTGCTCCGCCGCGTCGTCGTCGCGGTAGTTGACCACCGCGTGCGCGCCGGCCTCGCGCGCGAGCGCGGCCTTCTCCGGCGAGCTCACCGTGCTCACGACGCGCGCCCCGGCGCGCACGGCGAGCTCGATCGCGTGGTGGCCGACGGCGCCCGCGCCCCCGGCGACCAGCACGGCGGCGCCGTCGATGGAGCCGTCGGCGTGCAGGCAGCGGTGGGCGGTGAGCGCCGGGACGCCGAGCGACGCGCCGAGGTCGAAGGACGCGCCCTCGGGGAGCGGCACGGCGCGCGCGGCCGGCACGAGCGCGAGCTGCGACGCCGTGCCCCACTGCGACTGCCACGCGGCGAGCAGCACCCACACGCGCTCGCCGACGCGCGCGGGATCGACGCCGTCGCCGACGGCCTCCACCACGCCCGCGCCGTCCTGGTCGGGCACCTGGAAGGCGAAGCCGAGCTGGGCGGTGGCGCCCGCCCGCGACTTCCAGTCGGTCGGGTTGACGCCGGAGACCGCGATCCGCACGAGCACCTCGCCGGGCCCGGGCGCCGGCACGTCGACCTCCCGGACCTGCAGCACGGAGGAGGGACCCGTCTCGGCGTAGGTGGCGGCCAGCGAGCGGTGGGCGGCAGGCATGCCCGGGCACGTACCCACCACATGCCTCCCGCCGACCACGGCTTCCCCCCGGGCTTCTTCGACCGCGCCGACGAGGCCGACGACGAGCGCTTCTACCGCCCGGAGCGGCTGGTCACCCACATCGACGCCGACGCGATCGAGGCCGTGGGGGACCTGTACGACGAGCTCGGGATCGACGGCCGCGTCCTCGACCTCATGTCCTCCTGGGTCTCGCACTTCCACGTGCCGCCCGAGGAGCTCGTCGTCCTGGGCATGAACCAGCGCGAGCTGCGCGCCAACGGCCAGGCCACCGAGTGGCGCCGCCAGGACCTCAACGCCGAGCCCGCGCTGCCCTTCGACCAGGCCACGTTCGACCACGCCGTGTGCTGCGTCTCGGTCGACTACCTCACCCGGCCGCTGGAGGTGCTGGCCGAGGTCGCCCAGGTGCTCAAGCCGGGCGGGCTGTTCGTCTGCACGTTCTCCAACCGCTGCTTCCCCACCAAGGCGATCCGCGGCTGGCTGGCCGCCGACGAGCCCGGCCGCGTGGCCATCGTCCGGCGCTACTTCGAGCTCACCGACGGCTTCGGGCCGCCCACGAGCGACCTGCGCACCCCGCTCGCCCACCGCGGCGACCCGCTCTACGCCGTGTGGGCGCAGGCCCGCTGAGGCGCCTCAGCCCACGCCGACGAGGTCGCCCGCCGGCACGCGCAGCGTGACCTCCGTGCCGCCCCCGGGCCGCGGGGTGACCTCGATGGTGCCGCCGGCCTCCTCGGCGCGGCTGCGGCAGGAGGCGAAGCCGACGTGGCCGCCGGCGGGAGCGGCCTGCAGGCGTGCCGGGGGCAGACCCCGGCCGTCGTCGCGCACGCGCAGCGCCGCGTCGTCGCCCTCGCGGCGCACGTCGACCTCCAGCCGCGAGGCGTCCGCGTGGCGCAGCACGTTGGTGACGAGCTCGCGGGCGACGGCCGCCAGGAGCTCCTCCCGGCCGCGGGCGGCGTCCTCGTCCAGGGCCAGGCGCGCGCGCAGGCCGTGCTCGGCGTGGGCGGTGAGGACGAGCCCGGCGAGCGCGCTGTGCAGGCCCGTCGCCGCGCCGTCGTGCCCGCCGAGCGCGGTGTCGAGCTCCAGGCCGGCCCGCCGGAGCGCCGCCGCCCACCGGGCCGGGTCGGCGGCAGCGGGGGCGAGCATGGCCTCCTCGAGGTCCTGACGGAGGCTGAGGAGGGTCTGCAGCGGTCCGTCGTGCAGGGTGAACGCGACCTGCCGGCGCTGCCGGTCGGCCTCCTCCAGCGCCGCGGTGAGCTCGCGACGGCGCCGCGCGCCCGAGCACGCCTCGCCGGCGGCGAGGGCGTCGCGCCACCGCCCGACGAGCACGCCGCAGGACACGGCGATGGCGATCAGGACGAGGTCGCGCACGACCGCCCGTCCGGCGTCACGTCGCCGAGGAGGGCGGGCAGCAGCAGGGCGGCGACCACCGCGACCAGCAGCAGGGCGCTGAGCCGGCCGGAGGCGCGCGTGGAGTAGGTCCACCCGTAGACCGGCGGGACGACGACGAGCACGAGCACGAGCATCGCGGCCGCGTCACCGGCCAGCGCGATCCCCGCGCAGCTCAGCAGCACGTCCACCGCGGCGAAGCGCCCGTCGACCTGGGCGACGAGCCACGTGCCGCGGACAGCGAGGAGGAGCGCGACGCGCTGCGGGCCGAGCT
>CAXUES010000028.1:2775-5801 GCA_964250185.1 uncultured Solirubrobacteraceae bacterium
GACGACGGCCCACGCGGCGCCCGTCGCCGCGACCAGGGCCGTCCCGGTGCTGGCGAACGCGCCGATCAGCCCGCTGTAGGCGGTGAAGGCGCACAGGAAGCCGATCCGCGAGACGGCCAGGCCGACGCGCACCTGCGCCGAGCGCGCGAGGGCCGGCGCGGCGAGCGCCCCGCCCGCGTCGCCATCGAGCGTGGGCAGCCCGAGCGCGACGGTCCCCGCGGCGCTCCGGCCGCTCCCGCCGATGGCCCGCACCTGCTCGACGGCCCGCTCGGCGGCGTCGCGGGCCGCGTCGGGCACCTCCACCTCGACCTGCAGGCGCCCGCCCGCGTCGGAGGAGAGGCGCACGCCGATGGGCTGCGGCGCCGCGACGGCGGCCAGTGCGTCGACGAGCGGCGGGAGCACCACGAGCAGCAGCTCGGCCGTGGCCGCGCCCTCCGGCAGGGCATCGTGCGCGACGTCGGCCCGCAGCCCCGCCCGCTCGAACGCCGCGCGGACGCGGTCGTCGAGGCCCCGCGACCGCCGCGCCGCGGGGTGCAGCTCGGTGACCACGCCGCGCAGGCCCGCGCACACCGCGGCCACGACGCGGCGCGCCTCGACCGGGCGCGGCGCCGGGCCGGCCAGCAGCCGGCCGATGTCGTCGAGCCCCCTCCGCGTGGGCGCGGCGATCGAGGCCACCGCGCGCTCGAGCTCGGCGCGGTCGTGGGCCAGCCCATCGCGCACGAGCGCCTCGCGGGCGGCGTCGGCGCGGGCCAGGCGCTCCGCGCGCCCGGCTCCCGCGCGCGCCAGGGCACCGGCCACGGAGGTGGCCACGAGGACGAGCAGCACCTCGCCGCCGACCGCCTGCGCCGACCACCGGCCCGCGACGAGCTCCCCGGCGGCGTCGACGAGCACGGCCGCTAGCACCACCAGGCCGAGAGCGCGCGGCTCGCGCGCCCACGCGGTCCCCATGGCGGCCAGGGGCAGGAGCGAGAGCAGCGCGACGAGGCCGGGCTGCGCGCCCCGCACCGCCAGCAGCAGGGCGCTGAGCAGCGCGACGCCGACGATCCGGCGGATCGGTCCGGGCGGGTCGGGACCCGCGCGGGCACGCCCCGGGCGCAGGTCCCAGGCCAGCAGCACCAGCCGCGCCGCGACCACGGCGCCGACCCACCGGGTCGCCTGCCCGTCGAGGACCGCCACCAGCACGGCGAGGCCCGTGAGCACCACGGTGCTCATGACGTGCTCGCGCACGCGCCCCCCGGACGCGGCGCCGAGGGTCCCCAACCCGGCCACGCGGCGATGCTACCGGCCGTCCGGGCGCCACGGGGCATGACAGCATGTCGGCGCAATGGCCCTCGAGGACCCCGTCGTCATCACCTGCGCGATCTCGGGAGCGCTGGCCGATCGGGCGCAGTGCCCGGCGATCCCCTACACACCGCAGGAGTACGCCGCCGAGGCCCGGCGGGCGGTCGACGAGGGCGCGGCGATGATCCACATCCACGCGCGGCGGCCCGACGGGACGCCGTCCTACGCCGTCGAGGACTTCGCGGCGATCACCGAGGCGATCCGCGGGGCGGTCGACGACGTGATCATCAACTACTCGACGGGTGCGCTCGGCGTCGACCTGCCCACGCGCATCGCCTACCTGGAGGCGCTGGAGCCCGAGGTCGCCGCGCTGAACATGGGCTCGATGAACTACGCGAAGTACTCCGAGAGGCGCAAGGGCTTCGTCTTCGACGCCGTCTTCGCCAACCCGTTCAGCGAGATCATCGAGCTGCTGCGGGTCATGCGCGCGCACGGCATCCGCCCGGAGCACGAGTGCTTCGACGCCGGGCACGTGGCCTCGCTGGCGCCGCTGCTCGACATGGGCGAGCTCGACCCGCGCCCGCACGTCGACTTCGTCATGGGGGTGACGGGCGGCATCGCGCCCACGGCGCGCAACGTCGCCTCGCTCGCCCTGGACCTGCCCGAGGGCGCCCACTGGGCCGTCATCGGCATCGGTCGCGTGCAGTGGCTGCTCATGGCCGCCGCGCTCTCGCTCGGCGGGTCGATCCGCGCGGGCCTGGAGGACAACATCCGGATGCCCGACGGCCGCCTGGCGACCTCCAACGGCGAGCTCATCGCCCACGCGCGCACGCTGACCGAGGGCGTCGGGCGGCGCGTGGCCACGGTCGAGGAGGCCCGCGGCCTGCTCGGCGTCCGGCCGCGGGCGGCCGCCTGATGCCCGCTCCCCGGTTCCCCGTCGCGGGCAAGGTCTGCCTCATCACGGGCGGCGGCCGGGGCATCGGCCTCGGCGTCGGCCGGGCGCTCGCGCGCCGCGGCGCCACCGTCGTCCTGCTCGACCTCGATCAGGTCACGGTCGACGAGGCGGCCGCGTCGTTGGGCGGTGGCGCGTTCGGGATCGCCGCCGACGTCACCGACATGGCCGCGCTGCAGCGCGCCGTGGCCGCGATCGTCGAGCGCTGCGGCGGGCTGGATGTCGTCGTGGCCAACGCCGGCATCGCCACGCGCGGCGCGACCGTGCGGGCGATGACGCCGGAGAACATGGAGCGCGTCCTGGAGGTCAACCTCCTCGGCGTCGAGCGGACGGTGCGGGCGGCGCTGCCCGAGATCGCCCGCCGGCGCGGGCACGTCGTGGTCACCTCGTCGGTCTACGCGTTCGTCAACGGCATGGGCGCCGCGCCCTACGCGATGGCCAAGGCCGGGGTGGAGGCGCTGGGCCGGTCGCTGCGCGTCGAGCTCGTCCGCCACGGCGCCGGCGCGAGCGTCGCCTACTTCGGGTTCATCGACACCGCGATGGTCCACCGCGCCATCGACGCCGACCCGCTCGTGGTCAAGCTCCAGCAGACGCTCCCGGCGCCGCTGCAGAAGCGCCTGACGCCCGAGCAGGCGGGGGAGGCGGTCGCGCGCGGGATCGAGCGCCGGGCGCCGCGGATCATCGCGCCGCGTGGGGAAGCCGTCGCCGTCCCGGCGAAGGCGGCGAGCGTGGTGCTGCTGCGTGACGGCGCCGCCGGTCTCCAGCACCTCACCGGCGATCTCGTGGCCGGGGA
>CAXUES010000028.1:5811-15088 GCA_964250185.1 uncultured Solirubrobacteraceae bacterium
GCCGCGCCGGTGGGCGGCCTACCAGGTGCTGCGCGGGATCGTGAACCCGCTGCTGGACACCTACATGGTCCGCGACGCGTCCACCCAGGAGGTCGTCGCCGTCCTGGACGAGCGCGGCGGCGAGGCGCAGCCGGACACCGCGGGTTGACACGGCGCTGACACGCCCGGCGCGTACCGTCCCGTGGCAGAGAGATGTCCCGGCGCGCCTCGCCCCCCACTGCCGACGCACCGCCCACGACGCCTGCCGGCGCGCTGGTGGCCGTCGCGGGCGTCGCCGCGTGCACCGCGGTCATCTACCCGCTCCGGGAGATCGCCCCGGCCGTCTCGCTCGGCGTCGTCTACCTCCTGGCCGTCCTGCTGGTCGCCTCGAGCTACGGCCTGCGCCTCGGCGTGGCCACCGCCGTGGTCTCCGCGGCGGCGTTCAACTTCTTCCACGTGCCCCCGACCGGGCGCTTCACCATCGCCAGCTCGGAGAACGCCGTCGGGCTCATCGCGTTCCTCGTCTCGGCGATCGCCGCGGCGCGGATCTCCGACCTCGCCCGCCGGCGCGCGCGCGACGCCGAGGAACGCCGCCGCGAGGCCGACCTGTCCGCCGAGCTCGCGCGGGTCCTGCTCGGAGCGGACTCGCTCACCGAGGCGCTGCCCACCGCGGCGCGGCGGCTCGCCCAGGCGCTGGAGCTCCCGAGCGCCGCGATCGAGCTGCGCCGGGTGGAGGCGGGGGAGCGCTCCACCGCGTTCGTGCTGCGCGACGGCGACGAGGCCGCCGGGACGCTCGTGGTGCCCGCGGCGCTCCCCGAGCGCACGCTGCGGCGGCTGCAGGAGCGCGTCGTCCCCGCGCTGGAGGCGCTGCTCGGCGCCGCGCTGGAGCGCCGCGCGCTGCAGGACGAGGTGGTCGAGACGGCCTCCCTGCGCCGCGGCGACGTGGTCAAGACCGCGCTGCTGCGCTCCGTCTCCCACGACCTGCGCTCCCCGCTGACCGCCATCACGACCGCGGGGGAGGCCCTCGCGTCGTCCACGCTGTCGGAGGAGGACCGCCACGAGCTCGCCGACGTCGTGGGGGAGGAGGCCGCCCGCCTGACGCGGCTCATCGACGACCTGCTGGACCTCTCGCGCCTGCAGGCCGGTGCGGCCGTCGCGCACCCCGAGTGGATCGCGCTGGAGGACGTCCTGCGCGCCGCCGTGGAGGACCAGCGCGCGGCGCCCGGCGCCGTGGGGCTCGTGGTCGATCCCGAGCTCCCGCTCGTGCGCGCCGACGCCGCGCAGCTCGAGCGGGCGCTGGCCAACGTCGTCGGCAACGCCCTGCGTCACAGCGGTGGGCATCCGGTGTCGGTGCGCGCGCGGGCCTCGGGCGCGCGGGTGCTCGTCCGCGTCGTCGATCGTGGTCCCGGCATCCCGCCGGCGCAGGTCGAGCGCGTCTTCGAGCCGTTCTTCAGCGCGGGCGCGGCTCGGGCCTCGGGCTGGCGATCGCACGCGGATTCGTCGAGGCGGGCGGCGGGAAGCTCTGGGTCGAGTCGCTGCCCGGCCAGGGCGCGAGCTTCGTGTTCGAGCTCCCGCTGGAGCCGGTCGGCGTCGCGGCGCCGTGAGCGGCGCCCGGGTCCTCGTCGTCGACGACGAGCCGCAGATCGTCCGCGCGCTGCGCATCGTGCTGCGCGAGGCGGGCTTCGAGGCCATCACCGCGGGCACGGTGGCCGAGGCGCTGGACCAGGCGGCGCTGCACCCGCCCGACGCCGCGATCGTCGACCTCGTCCTGCCCGACGGCACCGGCCTGGACGTCACCCGCGGGCTGCGCGAGTGGACGCAGGTCCCGATCCTCGTGCTCTCCGCCGTGGGCGACGAGGACGACAAGGTCGCCGCGCTGCAGGCGGGCGCCGACGACTACGTGACCAAGCCGTTCGGCTCGCGCGAGCTCGTGGCCCGGCTGCAGGCGCTGCTGCGCCGCGCGGGCGGCGCGCCCGGGGAGCCGACGCTCACCGCGCCCGGCCTCGAGCTCGACCTCGCCGCGCGCACGGTCCGCCGCGACGGCGCCGAGGTCCACCTGACCCCGCTGGAGTGGGGCCTGCTGCGCACGCTCATGGTCCACCGGGGCCGCCTGATGACCCACCGCGCGCTGCTCGTGGAGGTCTGGGGCCCGGAGTACGGCGACGACGTGGCGATCCTGCGCACGAACGTCGCGCGGCTGCGAGCCAAGCTCGAGCCTGCGGGCGAGGTGCGCTACATCCGCACGGAGCCGGGGGTGGGCTACCGCTTCGCGATGTGAGCGGGGGTCGGGTCAGACCGACCGGCGTCCTCATGCCAGGCGTGGGTAGCCCTCGGTGGTGAACGCCGCAGGCCCCGTGCTGGTCGACCACCGCGAGCGGGCGAGCCTGGTGCCGGACGCGCTCGCCGCCGAGGGGCTCGACGTGCGGCTGGTCGACCTCCCCGTCGGCGACTACGTGCTCGGCCCGGGCCTGGCCGTCGAGCGCAAGGGCCCCAACGACCTCGGCGCGTCGATCCGCGACGGCCGCATCTTCGACCAGGCCACGCGGCTGCAGTCGGCCTTCGCCCAGGCGGTCCTGCTCATCGAGGGCGAGCCGACGGGCATCGCCCAGGCCGCGTGGCGCGGCGCGGTCTGCCGGTTGATCGAGGACGGCGTGACCGTGCTGCACAGCCTGGACGCCGAGGACAGCGCCGCCTGGATCGTGCGGCTGGCCAAGCGCGCGCGGCGCGCCGGGCCTTCGGTCCAGACGGACGGAGCGCGTCGCTCGCCGCGCCACCCGTCCGCGCAGGCCGAGCTCATGCTCGCCACGGTGCCCGGCATCAGCCTCGCGATGGCCCGCAGCCTCCTGGCCGTGCACGGGTCGATCGCGGCCATCACCGATGCGGCACCCGACGGGCTGCTCGGCCATCCGGGCATCGGGTCCGTCCGCGCGGGCCGCCTGGCGACCGCGCTCTCCGGACGCTTCGTCGCGCTCGAGGACCGCGAGCCCGAGCCCGAACGGCCTGAGCGCGCCGAACGCCCACCGCGCCGCTGGATCCTCACCGGACCCGACGGGTCGCGCTCCTTCGACCGGCGTGCCATCGCCCTGCGGGCGATGCGCGGCACCCCGGAGGGCACCCAGCTCGTCGACGGCCTGACCGGCGAGGTCGTCGCCGATCAGGAGGCGGCGCCGGCCACGGAAGCCGACGGGTGACCTCGCGAGGTCACCGCGCCAGCCACTCGACCACCTGCCCCCAACCGGGGCTGCCCGGCCGGGTGAGGTCGAAGTGCCCGGCTCCGGGGAGGACGACGAGCTCGGCGTCGTCGCCGGCGGCCACCGCGCGCGCGACGTGCTCCTGGCTCATCGCCAGGGGGACCAGCGCGTCCGCGTCGCCGTGGAGGTGCAGCGACGGGACGCCGAGGGGCAGGAGCGCGGCCGGGTCGGCCTCGGCGTAGACGTCGGGGTGGGCGTCCGGGTCACCCAGCAGCTGCTGCGCGGTCGTGCCCGGTCCGAGCCGGGCGGCGTCGGCGAGCGCCGACAGCCCGGCCACGTCGACCAGCCGGCGCGGGCGGACCGCCCCGGACCGGGCGACCGCGTGGCAGGCGAGCGGCAACCCGGCCGAGAACCCCAGCGCGCTGACGTCCTCGAGGTCGAGGGGCGCGTCGAGGTCGGCGACGTGGGCCAGCGCGGCGCGGGCGTCCTCGAAGGTCGCGGGCCACCCGCCCCCGGACCCCAGCCGCCGATAGGTCACGTTGTAGGCCGCCCACCCGCGTGCGGCGAGGTCGTCCGCGGCGGCGGTGAGCATGTCGCGGCCGTAGGGCGCCTCGAAGCCCCCGCCGTGCCAGAGCACGACGACGGGGTGCGGCCCCGGTCCCTCGGGGAGGTGCAGGTCGCCGGTCTGCTCGGGATGGTCGCCGTAGGGCTCTGCGCGCACGACCGGGACGCTAGGCGGCGAAGCGCAGGCGCACGGTGGTGCCGCCCCCGTCGGTGACGGAGTGCTCGCACGCCGAGGACGTCGCGCGCATCAGCCCGAGGCCGAACCCCGCGCCGGCGTCGATCGTCGGCGTCTCCCAGCCCACGCCGTTGTCCACGACGAGCACCTCGACGTCCCCGTCGGATCGCTTCAGGCGGACGCAGATGTCGCCGTCCTCCCCGACGTAGGCGTGGCGGCTGGCGTTGCTCACCGCCTCGGTGAGCGCGAGCATCAGCCCGCCGAGGCGGTCGGGATCGAGGTCGTGCAGGGCGGCGCGCAGCGTGGCGCGCGCGAGTCGCGCGGCGGCTGGCGTGGCCGGTACGGTGAGCGAGGCCATCCAGGGCACGGGGGTCCGGAGCGTGCCCACTCCACCCCTGCGCCATGCCGCCGCTTCGCATCGCCACCGACATCGACGCCGAGCCGATCACCATCCGCCTGGATGGCGACCTGGACTTCGAGACCGTCGACCAGCTGCTGTCCGTCACCCAGGCCCTGCCGACGGGTCGTACCGCCGCGTTCGACCTCCGCGGCCTGACGATCGCCGATTCCAGCGCGCTGCACGCCTTCGCCGAGCTGCACGAACGGGCGCGGGAGACCGGCGGCGCGGTGCGGTTCATCGTCGCCAACCCGACCATCGTCAAGGCCTTCGACGTCGTCGGGTTCCTCGGCGTCCTGGACGTCGTGCAGGTCGATCCGTCGGCCGAGGACGCCGACCGCCTCGACCTCTGAGGCGCGCGCCTGCGCCGTCGCGGCGCTCCGTGGTGCATGCTCTGCCCTGTGGCGAGCTTCGGACCGGCGCCCCTCACCGCGCACGTCGACCGAGACGGCGCCAGCGTGACGGTCGTCCTGCACGGCGAGCTCGACCTCGCCGGCGGGGGGCTGCTGCGCCCGCTGGTCGCCGAGCTCGTCCGCGAGCGCCCGGAGACGATCGTCATCGACCTCGCCGGCCTGGGGTTCATGGACTCCTCGGGGCTGAGCGCCCTGCTGCAGGTGGCACGCGCGGTCGACGAGGCGGGCATCCGCCTGGTCAGCCGCGCGCCGCAGGGCAGCGAGGCGCGCGTGCTCATGCAGGTCACCGGCACCGAGGGGCTGCTGCGCCTCGAGCGCTGACACACCTCCGACACACCTGACGCCACGACCGGCAGGCCGCCGTCACGCCGGCCGCCTTGCGTGTCGTCCATGGCCACGATCCTCCCGGGGGACCTCCTGTCCCTCCTCATCGCCGTCGCCGTCTTCGGCCTCCTGCTCCTCGCCGTGGAGGGCCTCGACCGCGTATGAGCGCCACCGACCTGATCACCCTGCTGGTCGCGCTCGCCCTGGGCGCCTACCTCTCGTACGCGCTGCTGCGCGGCGAGAAGCTCTAGGAGCCCCGACATGCTCCAGGGCTGGCTGCAGCTCGCGCTCTTCGCGCTGCTCATCATCGCCATCACGCCGCTGCTCGGCGGCTACATGGCCAACGTCTTCACGGGGCGGCGCACCTTCGCCTCGCCCGTGCTCGGGCCGCTCGAGCGGCTCACGCTCGGCGCCTTCGGCGCGCGGGAGGCCGAGGAGCAGGACTGGAAGCGCTACGCGCGCTGCGTCCTGCTCTTCAGCGCGGTCGGCTGGGCGCTGCTGTACCTCATCCTGCGCACCCAGACGCTGCACCCGTTCAACCCGGGCAACTTCAACTCGGGCACGTGGGACCTGACCTTCAACACCGCCACGTCGTTCGTGACCAACACGAACTGGCAGTTCTACGGCGGCGAGACGACGCTCTCGAACTTCAGCCAGATGGCCGGGCTGACCGTGCAGAACTTCGTCTCGGCCGGCGTCGGCCTGGCGGTGGCCGTCGCCCTCATCCGGGCGATCGCCTCCCGTCGCGGCGACGGCTCCACCACCATCGGCAACTTCTGGCAGGACCTCACCCGGGCGATCGTCCACGTCCTCCTGCCCCTGGCGTTCATCACGGCCTTGGTCTTCGCCTCCCAGGGCGTCGTGCAGTCCTTCGGCGGCTCCGTCGCGGGGATCTTCCGCGGCCCGGTGGCCTCGCAGGAGTCGATCAAGCTCCTGGGCACCAACGGCGGCGGCTTCTTCAACGTCAACTCCGCCCACCCGCTGGAGAACCCGACCTCGTTCACCAACCTGCTGCAGATGCTCATGATCCTGAGCATCCCGGCGGCGCTGACCGCGACGTTCGGGCGCATGGTCGGCTCGCGCCGCCAGGGCTGGGCGATCTTCGCCACGATGGGCGTGATCTTCGTCGCCGGCGTGATCGTCGTCTTCCTCTCGGAGTCGAACCTGACCCCCGCGCAGGCGGCGGCCGGCCTCACGGGCGGCGGCAACCTGGAGGGCAAGGACCTGCGCAACGGCGAGGTCATGTCCTCGCTCTACGCAGCCGTCACCACGGTCACCTCCTGTGGCGCGGTCAACGCGGCGATGGAGTCGCTGACCGGCATCGGCTCGCTCGTCCCCATGGCCAACATGGGCGTCAGCGAGACGGTCTTCGGCGGCGTCGGCACCGGCATCTACACGATGTTGCTCTTCGTCATCCTCGCCACCTTCATCGGCGGCCTGATGGTCGGCCGCACCCCCGAGCTGCTCGGCAAGAAGATCGAGGGCAAGGAGATGAAGCTCGTCACGATCGGGGCGATCGCCTCGGCGTTCATCGCCCTGGCGGCCACCGCACTGGCGGTGGGGACCGACTACGGCTCGGCCTCGCAGTACGCCTCGGCCAAGCCGCAGGCGTTCTCCGAGACGCTCTACGCCTACCTCTCGCAGGCCAACAACAACGGCTCGGCCTTCGCGGGCTACACGGGCTACCTGCAGCCCGCCGCCGGCAACCTCGGCGCCAACGGCGTGAGCTTCGCCGACATCGTCGGCGGCCTGGCGATGTTCGCCGGGCGCTTCACGACGATCCTCGCCGTGCTCGCCGTCGCCGGCCTGCTCGTCGGCAAGCGGGCGACCCCAGCCGGCGCCGGCACCATGCGCACCGACACCCCGACGTTCGCCGTCCTGCTGGGCGGCGTCGTGATCATCGTCGGCGCGCTGACCTTCTTCCCCGCGTTCCTGCTCGGCCCCGCCGTGCAGGGGCTCACCGACCACCTCTTCTAGGAGCTGGCACCCATGCGCAAGGACTTGCTCTCGAGCGCCCTGGCCGTCGTCGTCCTGACGATCGTCCTCGGCCTCGCCTACCCGCTCGTCGTCACCGGCATCGCCCAGGTCATCCCGGGCGGGGGCGCCGACGGCAAGCTCGTCAAGGACCCGACCGGGAAGGTCGTCGGCTCCGAGCTGCTGGCCCGCTCGACCGAGGGCGATCCCGGGCTCTTCACCCCGCGCCCCTCGGCCACGGGCTATGACCCCTCGGCCACGTACTTCCGGAATCTCGGCCCCAACTCGGCCACCGCGGCGGAGCTCTACCGAGGCCGCATCCGCACCTACCTGGCCGCGAACGCCGCGGACAACCCGGGTCTCGTCGCCGGCGGCGTCCCCGCCGACGCGGTCACGACTTCGGCCTCGGGCGTCGACCCGCTCATCTCCGAGCGCAACGCCGACCTGCAGGCGCGGCGGATCGCCCGCGTGCGCCACCTGCCCCTGCCCCGCGTCATGGCGCTCGTCGCCCGCCACAAGACGGGCCGCTTCATCGGGATCTTCGGTGAGCCCGGCATCAACACCACCACGCTGAACCTCGCCCTGGAGGGCGCACGCCCGTGAGCACGCCGCAGAAGGCCCAGAAGTCCCTGTTCACGCCGGACGTGCTGCGTCCCGCGCTCATCTCGTCGCTGGTCAAGCTCGACCCCCGCGTCCAGCTGCGCAACCCCGTCATGTTCGTCGTCGAGGTCGCCGCGGTCATCGCGACGATCGCCTGGATCGTCGGCATCGCCGGCGACGGCTCGGCCGACCCCGGCTGGTACACGCTGACCATCGCGATCTGGCTGTGGCTGACGGTCGTCTTCGCCAACCTGGCCGAGGGCTTCGCCGAGGGTCGCGGCCGCGCCCAGGCCGCCGCGCTGCGGGCCATGCGCACCGACACCGTCGCGACGATGCGCGACGGGTCCTCCAGGCCCGCCGCCGACCTGCGGCGCGGTGACGAGGTCGTGGTCGCGGTGGGGGAGGTCATCCCGGGCGACGGCACCGTCGTGGAGGGCATCGCCTCCGTGGACGAGTCGGCGATCACCGGCGAGTCCGCGCCGGTCATCCGCGAGTCCGGCGGCGACCGCTCGGCGGTCACCGGCGGCACCAAGGTGCTCTCCGACGGGATCGTCGTGGAGATCACCCAGGAGCCCGGCCAGTCCTTCCTGGACCGGATGATCAACCTCGTCGAGGGCGCCGCCCGGCGCAAGACCCCGAACGAGATCGCCCTGGGGATCCTGCTCGCCGGCCTGACGCTCATCTTCCTCGTGGTCGTCGTGACGCTCGCGCCGTTCGCGGACTTCAGCGGGACGACGCTGACCACGGTGACGCTGCTGGCGCTGCTCGTCGCGCTCATCCCGACGACGATCGGCGCACTGCTCAGCGCGATCGGCATCGCGGGCATGGACCGCCTCGTGCGCCGCAACGTCCTCGCGCTCTCCGGGCGCGCGGTCGAGGCCTCCGGCGACGTCGACGTGCTCCTGCTCGACAAGACCGGCACGATCACCCTGGGCAACCGCCAGGCCGCCGAGTTCCTGCCGATGCCCGGCGTGTCCGAGGCCGAGCTCGCCGAAGCGGCGCAGCTGTCCTCGCTGGCCGACGAGACGCCCGAGGGCCGCTCGATCGTCGTGCTGGCCAAGCAGTACGGCATCCGCGAGCACGAGTTCGCGGGCGTCGGCGCCTCCGCCCCCGAGTTCGTGCCCTTCACCGCGCAGACGCGCATGAGCGGCGTCGACGTCGACGGCACGCGCCTGCGCAAGGGCGCCGGCGACGCGGTGGAGCGCTTCGTCACCGAGGCCGGGGGGCAGGCGCCGCAGGAGCTGCGCGTCGCGCTGGACCGCGTCGCCCGGGAGGGCGGCACGCCGCTGGCCGTCGCCCGCGACGAGCGCGTCCTCGGGGTCGTCTACCTCAAGGACACCGTCAAGGACGGCATGCGCGAGCGCTTCGACCAGCTGCGGGCCATGGGCATCCGCACCGTCATGGTCACGGGGGACAACCGCCTGACCGCGGCGAAGATCGCCGACGAGGCAGGGGTGGACGACTTCCTGGCCGAGGCGACGCCGGAGCGCAAGCTCGAGCTCATTCGCCACGAGCAGGCCGAGGGCCGGCTGGTCGCGATGACCGGCGACGGCACCAACGACGCGCCCGCGCTCGCCCAGGCCGACGTGGGGGTGGCCATGAACTCCGGCACCTCGGCCGCCAAGGAGGCCGGCAACATGGTCGACCTCGACTCCGACCC
>CAXUES010000029.1:0-14822 GCA_964250185.1 uncultured Solirubrobacteraceae bacterium
GTCGACCGCAGGCGCTAGCGGCTCTCAGATGTTCAGGCGCTCAACGGCACCCTGAGTGCGACTGACCAGGGCGTGTTCATGGCGATTGGCGGGTTCACCGCACCGCTCGCCAGGTGGCGGCGGGGATGCCCCGGATGCGTCTCCTGGGGCCGACCGAGCTGGTCGAGCTAGTCCTCGACAACTACGGCAGGCTGTCCGACGAAGCGAAGCAGCAGGTACCGCTGCGCCGCGTCTGGATGGCGGATCGTCCGAGCCCGGAGGGCTGAGCAAACAGCGTGTGAAAGCAGCGCTTAGCGGAGCATTCGCTTCCATCCGATCCTCGGAGCATGGTGCTCGGCGGGCCGGAGAGTCCGGCCTGCGAGGAGCTAGTCGAGCCTCGCTCCTCGGCACCGAAGGGAGAGCAACATGCCCAAGAGCAACAGCAACAGCAGCAGCGGCGGCAAGCGTGGCCGCTCCGCCGTCAGCGGCCGGTTCGTGAAGCAGTCGACGGTTCGCAAGAACCCGAAGACGACTGTCAACGAGTCGAGCAAGAAGAAGAAGTAGCGGCCAACGGGCCGTTTAGAGGCGTCGTCGGGTGGCAGCCCGGTGGCGTCTCGCCCAACCTATTCGACCGGCCCGGACGGAATCCCTCCGGGACGGCGCGTCAGTTGTCGAGGGAGTCCGCCGAGCGCTGGGCGCTCGCCGGCGCGCTTCACCCTCACGCGGCTCATGAGATGGCGCCTTCAGCTTGGCGTTGACCCGGGCGACGGCCCCCGCCCGGCGCAACTAGTCGATAGACGGCCAATTCGGGTAGCGCGTGTCCAGTTCGACCAATTGATGCGCGCTTGGGTGCGGGACCACCTCACCCGCCGCCGTGAAGACCCGGGTCCCGTTCCTGGCTAGGCTATCGAGGGCCATGTCCCGCATCGTCTTGGGGAGCTTGGTGGCAATGCCCTCGGTGAGCAGGCGGAGTTGAGGGACAACTGAGTCGAAGTATCCGCGCCATGCCTCGAGATCGATCGGCTCGGTGCCGAGCGGGAGCAGATCGTTCGGTGGAGATCCGGGCGGAACGGTCTTCGGGGATATCACGCGTGCAGAGCGCAGAAGAGACCCGTCGTCGTAGTAGGCCCGTCGCACCGCCTGTTGGACTTCTTGCGATAGGGCGCGGAACGAACCGGCCTTGGGGTCGCAGATCGACTCCTGCACCATGTAGAAGTCGTTCGTCAACTCCGGTGTGGCGGGCACACCGCCGTCAGCCGTGAAGAACGTGATCGGTCTCGGGAGATACGGGAGGGCACGAACGTACCCGGCCGGGGTGTACCAACTTGGCTTGCGCGCGAAGTTGGCGGCGAGCACGCGGCCGAGGCGAGCGAAGCTCCGATAGACCCGCAAGGTCTGTTCCAGTCTGAGGCTCTGAAGGGAGTCGTCCTCGATGACTGGGGCGATGCGGTCCTCCCAGACCTTGACGCTTGCTTCATCGGCTTCGACGCCGCGAGCGAGCATGTCAACGAGCGTTCGCCCAGCGAACACGGTCCGGAAGAACTCGTCGACGTATTTCCAGACGACCCCGATGCGTTCAAACGAGCCGTCGACGTCACGTGGCATGTCGAAAGGGACGCCAGGCTTCGTCCTCATGAAGCGCATCAGGGTCCCGAGCATGTCCACGGGATTTCGAAGCGCATGCTCGCTCGGCGTCACATAATCGCCCGACAACGAGGCGAGGAAGACGATGGACAAGGCACCATTCGGAAGGACGCCGACATGGTCCTGGACGTACTGCACCGCCCCGCGGTACATCCGGGAAGCGCCACGTCGCTCGATGAGGTCGTCGAGCAGTTGCAACGACTCGCGCTGGTGGAATGACTCCTTCGCGAAGGTCTGCTGGATGAGATAGGCGTTGGCCTCAAGGATCTGTGTTGCTGTGATGCCTTCGTCTGGCCACCTGACCCCTCGATCGAGTCCGGCCAACGCGGACGTCGTCTCAGATAGTTGTTGCGCCAATTCGGCGAGTCTGCCTCCCGGCGCTCGCAAACTGGGCTCCGCAAGCCTCAGGAGTGGTAGGTGCTTGTCCCACTCGTGCAGCGGGAGGATCAGCGAGTCGGAGCTCGCGAGGCTGCCGAGCGATGTCTGCACGGCGAAAGCTGCGCGCATGTGCTGAGCCATCAGCGCCGAGCCGTAGGGGGTCATGACGAGATCGTGAAAGTGCCGACTCTCGTGCGCGACGGAAGTGAAGGTCGCCACCGCCTCGGCGTGCCGCCGGTCATCCTCGAGGAGGACGTATTGCCTGTGGTCGTCGTCGATGTCGAGAACCGCTGCCCGACGCACGAGGGTCGAGTACACGTCGTCACCTTCGCGGAGTGGAAGCCACATCCCGAGGTGGCTGATGTCAAGTCGACCGAGGGACGTCAAGGCGCTCAGGACGTTCGTCCCGCCAGCGCATCCTCGATCAGCGCCCGTACCTCGGACGCATCTTGCCCTGGTTCGATGCGCACCGTGGTGCCACCGGCCCGTATCTCGATAGTCTTCTTCTGCCGCTTGAGACGTGTGACTGCCCAGTTCACGACCGTGGCGGTGCCACCGAAGCCGGACACAACAGCGGTGACGGCGTACGCCGACTCCGCGGCGCCGCCGAGGTCGAAGTGCAGATCAGCTGCGCTCGTCTCTTCGCTCACCTCGCCAACCCGGAGGTCGGTAGCAGTCTCGAGTTCGATCAGCAGCTGTCGATCCTCTGCGCGAACAAGCACCTGGAGCACCTTCGGTTCATCGGTCACGGGCCGGACCTTAATGCGGTTGCGACCGCGCATCGGCCGCTGCAAAAACGGGGTGCGGGACTGACCGAGTCGGGCCCGTGAGACCTTTCGGTCTGTTGGGGCCGGCGGCGGGTCGAACGCCCGGCGGTGTGCAATGAGTCCTGATGGAACCTCTCAGACGTGGGATCCTTGCGAGAGGCTCCCTCTTCGAGGCCTGCACCGAGCCTGCGCCCACCTCGTGTTGACTCGACACGACCACTCAAGACATAGCCCAGCGGGAGCCTCGTCGTGCCTCCTTGTCATTGACCTGCGTCAACAGCGTCTCAGGCGGCGGCGGAGGTCGCGCTCGAGTAGCGGCACTCGTCGGTGACCCATCCGCGCCGCGGCCCGATCGGGAGGCGTCGCAGAGCTCACTCGTTCACGTCAGGCGCACCGTAGGGAGCGCTGGAGCGCCGCGCGCGCACCGAAGGAAGCCATTGCTTCGGCCGGGTCCACGCACGGGCGGCTGCGGGGCTTCCGTCGTTCCAGGGCTTTGGCCGAGGCGCTCGCACCCGCTGCGAGCGCGCTGCGAGCGGCCTGCGAGCGCTCCTCGGCAGGGTGCCGACCATGCACCGAGACGACAGCGTGGCGATCGCCACCGCGCCCCTGCTCCCGGACGGCCCCGCGCCCGCGGAGCCCGTCACGACCACCGAGGCCCCGCCGGAGCGCCACCCGCTCCGCTGGGCGATCTTCGCCGTCGTGCTGCTGGCCAACCTGATGGACCTCATCGACTCGACGATCGTCAACGTCGCGGGCCCGTCGATCCGCGAGGCGCTGGGGGGCAGCGCCTCGACGCTGCAGTGGATGAGCGCGGGCTACACGCTCGCCTTCGCCGTCTTCCTCATCACGGGCGCGCGGCTGGGCGACATGTTCGGCCGCCGCCGGATGTTCCTGATCGGGTCGGCGGGGTTCACGGTCATGTCGGCGGCCTGCGCCGTGGCGCCCTCGACGGGGCTGCTCATCGTCTTCCGCGTGCTGCAGGGCGCCTTCGGCGCGCTGCTCATCCCGCAGGGCTTCGGGATCCTCAAGGAGGTCTTCCAGGAGGACGAGATGAGCAAGGTCTTCGGGCTCTTCGGGCCGATGATGGGCGTCTCGATGCTCGCCGCCCCGATCCTCGCCGGCGGCCTCGTCGAGCTCGATCTGTGGGGCTCGGGCTGGCGGCTGGTCTTCCTGATCAACCTGCCGATCGGCATCGCCACGCTGATCGGCGCCTTCAGGGTGCTGCCGCGGACGATCGCGCACCCCGGCATCCGCCTGGACACCGTCGGGATGGTGCTCGTCGGCGGCGCGCTCGTGGCGATCATCTACCCGCTCATCCAGGGCCAGGAGGCGGGCTGGCCGCTGTGGACCTTCCTGCTCCTCGGCCTGGGCGCGGTGCTGCTCGCCGCGTTCGTCGTCTGGGAGCGGCGGCTCAAGGGCGACCCGCTCGTCGAGCCGCGCCTGCTGGCCAACCGCAGCTACACGAGCGGGCTCATGGTCATCCTCGCGTTCTTCGGCGCCTTCGGCGGCCTGCTGCTGTGCGTGTCGCTCTTCGTCCAGCTCGGCGAGGGCTTCTCGGCGCTGCACGCCGGCCTGACGCTCATCCCCATGGTCGTCGGGATGATCATCGGGATGGGCGCGGGCTTCGCGCTGGTGAAGAGGCTGGGGCGCACGCTGCTGCACATCGGCGTGCTCGGGCTCGGGCTCGGGGCCGCCGGGCTGGCGCTCACGGTGCACGGCGCGACGAGCGCCTCGACCTGGGACCTCGCCCCGTCGCTCGTCGTCATCGGCGTGGGCGCGGGGCTGAGCTTCGGCCAGCTCTTCGACTTCGTGCTCGCCGGCGTCGACATGGACGTCGTCGGGTCGGCCTCCGGGGTGCTCGAGGCCGTCCAGCAGCTCTCCACCGCGCTGGGCATCGCGGTGCTCGGCACGATCTTCTTCTCGGCCTTCGGCGATGGGCGCCCGCCGACGCACGCCCTCGAGGTCACCGCGTGGGCGTGCCTCGTGCCGGTCGCCATCGTCTTCGCGCTCGTGTTCCGGCTCCCGAAGCACGCGCGCGAGGCGGAGCACTAGCGGAGGGTCAGCCCCCGAGCTGCTCCTGCACGCGGGCGTCCTTGGCCCGCGAGGCGGCGAGCAGCGCACCTTGAGCGCGGAGCACCGCGGCGGTGCGCTCGGGGTCGCCCACCGCGAGGATGCGCGCGGCGAGCAGGCCGGCGTTGCGCGCGTTGCCGATCCCGACGGTCGCCACGGGGACGCCCGCGGGCATCTGCACGATGGACAGCAGGGAGTCCATGCCGTCGAGGTGCTTGAGCGGCACGGGCACGCCGATGACGGGCAGCGGCGTGGCGGCGGCGAGCATGCCGGGCAGGTGCGCCGCGCCGCCCGCGCCCGCGATCAGCACCTGCAGCCCGCGGCCGTGGGCCTCGGTGCCGTAGGCGAGCATCTCGTGCGGCGCGCGGTGGGCGGAGACGACGCGCACCTCGCAGGCGATCGCGAACTCGGCGAGGGCGTCGACCGCGCCCTGCATGGTCGGCAGGTCGGAGTCCGAGCCCATCACCACGCCGACGATGGGCGCGCTCATGCGCGTGCCTCCACCGGCGCGCCCTCGAGGATCGAGGCCGCCTCCCAGGCGATCGCGCGCGCGGTCGCCACATCCGGCCCGAGCGCGGTGACGTGCCCGAGCTTGCGGCCCGGCCTCGCGCCCTTGCCGTAGAGGTGCACGTGCGCGCCGGGCACCGCGAGCGCCTCGGCACGGCGGTCGCGGGGATCGCTGCCGTCGGCCGGTCCGACGACGTTGACCGTCACGGCGGCGGGCGCGACGAGGTCGGTCGCGCCGAGGGGCAGGTCGAGCGCGGCGCGGACGTGCTGCTCGAACTGCGAGGTGGTCGTCGCCTCGATCGTGTGGTGGCCGGAGTTGTGGGGGCGCATGGCCAGCTCGTTGACCAGCAGGCCGTCCGGCGTGACGAAGAGCTCCACGGCGATGAGGCCGGTCGCGCCGATGTGGTCGACGATCGCGGTGGCGAGCGCCTCGGCCTCGCGGGCCAGCGCCTCGTCCACGGGCGCGGGGGCGAGCAGCTCGCGCAGCATGGCGTCGACCTGGACGGTCTCCACGACGGGGTAGGTCGCGGTGGCGCCGTCGCTCGTGCGGGCGACCTGCACGGCGAGCTCGCGCTCGATGGCGAGCGCCGGCTCCACGAGCGCGCCCGCGGGCAGCCCGTCGAGGAACGCCGCCGCCGCGTCGGCGTCGTCGATCACCGCGACCCCGCGGCCGTCGTAGCCGCCGCGCGGCACCTTCAGCACGACGGGCCACCCGTGCTCCTCGGCGAAGGCGACGACGTCGGCGAGCGCCTCGGCGTGGGCGAACGGCGGGACGGGGAAGCCGCCATCGCGCAGGGCGCGGCGCTGCGCGAGCTTGTCCTGGGCGAGGAGCTTGGCGGCGGGCGCCGGGACGAGCCGGACGCCCTCGGCCTCCAGCGTCGCGAGGTGGTCGGGATCGACGCCCTCGAACTCGAAGGTCACCACGTCGACGCCGGCGGCGAAGGCGCGCAGGACGTCGAGGTCGCGGTGGTCCCCGATGATCCCGGTCGCGCCCGCGAGCACCGCGGCGTCCTGCGGGCTGTCCGCGAGCACCACGAGCTCGACGTCGAGCGCGATGGCGGCTGGGAGGTCCATCCGCGCGAGCTGCCCCGCCCCGAGGACGCCGACCCGCGGCCGGTGGATGCGCTCGGCGACCATGTGCGGGCGATCTTAGGCGCGTGTGACGAGCTGCTCGGAGACGTCCCACAGGCGGCGGGCGGCCTCCGGGTCCAGGGCGTGGGGCATGACGCCGTGGATGCCGGTGAGCTGCGGGACCACCTCGGCCTCGTGGCAGTCCTCGAAGTAGCGGCCCCCGATGCCGGCCACGAGCGGCGAGGTGGCCAGGAAGACCGAGGTCGCCGCGCCCTGCTCCGGCGTCTTCATGCGGAAGGCGCCGGCCGCCTCGGCCCGGCGGGCCTGCTCCTCGGCGGCCCGGCGCTTCGCCTCGGGCCAGTGCCGCTGCAGTGGCGTCCAGATGCCGCCGGGCATGAGCGCGTTGGCGGTGATGCCCTCGGCGGCCCAGCGGCGCGTGGCCTCCACCGCGAAGAGCGCGTTGGCCGTCTTGGACTGGCCGTAGGCGGTGCCCGGGTCGTAGGGGCGGCGCTCGAAGCCGATGTCGTCGAAGACGACGGGGGAGGCGGCGTGGCCGCTGGAGGAGACGACCACGATGCGCGCGTCGCCCGCCGCGGCCAGCGCGTCGTGCAGGCCGACGCCGAGGGCGAAGTGCCCGAGGTGGTTCGTGCCGAACTGCGTCTCGAAGCCTTGCGCGGTGGTGCCCTGCGGGGTGTCCATCACGCCGGCGTTGGTGACCAGGACGTGCAGCGGCCCGGTCCAGGCCGCGACGAACGCGGCGACCGAGTCGAGGTCGGCCAGGTCGAGCTCGGCGACGGCCACGTCGTCGCGGCCGCTCGTGCGGGCGATGTCCGCGGCGGCCTCCTCCCCGGCGTCGAGGCGCCGCACCGCGAGCGTCACCTGGGCGCCGGCGTGGGCGAGGGCGCGCGCGGTCTCGATGCCGATGCCCGACGCGCCGCCGGTGACGATCGCCCGCCTGCCCGTCAGGTCGATGCCCTCGACGACCTCCAGCGCCGTGGTGGTGTCGTCGAAGGGCGAGGTGATCAGCATGCCAACGAAGGTACCAACCAGTTGGTTGGTTCACGGTACGCTCTCCCCATGCGAGACGGGGAGCGCAGCCGCGAGCGGCTCATGGACGCGGCCACGGCCGAGTTCGCCGCCTACGGCATCGCGGGCGCGCGAGTCGACCGCGTCGCGCGGGCGGCGGGGGTCAACAAGGCGCAGATGTACGGCTGGTACGGCTCCAAGGACGGCCTGTTCGACGCCGTCTTCGCCCGGCACCTCGACGGGATCGTCGACGCGGTGCCCTTCGCCGCCGACGACCTGCCGGGCTACGCCGTCGCGCTCTACGACTCCTACCTGACCGATCCCGAGCTCGTCCGCCTCGCGAGCTGGTTCCGGTTGGAGCGCGTGCCGGTGGGCGACCTGCTCGCCGACCACGGCGCGCTCACTGACGCCAAGGCGCAGGCCATCCTCCGCGGCCAGGAGGCCGGGACCATCGTGACCGGCATCGAGCCCGCCGAGGTCTACGCGCTGGTCATCGCGCTCGCGGGGGCGTGGGGGCCGGTGAGCGCGACCTTCACCGCCTCGCCCGCCGACGACGAGGCCGACCACGAGCGTCGCCGCCGGACGTTGCGCGAGGTCGTCCGGCGCGCGCTGGTGCCCTGACCCCCGCGCCTCCGGCGATGCGCTGCGCCAGGAGGCGCTCGTGGCGCGCGTCACCGGTGCCCACGGGTACGTCGCGCGGCATGAGCGACGCGCCGGATGAGCAGCACCGCCGTCCCGAGGGAGCCTCCGACGCGGCGGTGGCCGCAGCGGGCAAGGTCACCGAGGCGCTGGAGACGCTGGAGCGCGCCCGCGGGGCGCTGCACGAGTTCCACCAGCTCGTCGGGTCGACGGACCTCGCCCTCGACGAGGCGCACGGCCTGCTGCGCGAGGCGGGCCGCGACGACCTCGCCGACGCGCTGGCCGAGGAGCTCATCGGGCGCAACGTCCTGCCGGGCCGGTGGACGTTCCAGGTCATCGAGGAGTTCGACGACGGCTACTACGCGACGTTCCTCGACCACGAGCGCCGCGTCCGCGACGCGCTCGTCGGCGGCCGCCGCCACGTCTTCGAGTCCGAGATGAAGGAGGCGCGGCGCACGCACGGCCGCTCGGCCCACGAGGCGCGGCCCTAGCCACCGAGTCGCGTCAGGCCGTCTGCGGCGGGGCGACGAGCGTGCCCGGCAGGTCGGCGACCTCGTCGAGCACCGCGGCCAGATCGGCCGCCAGCGCGGGCCAGGAGAAGCGCTCGCGCGCGACGCGCCGCGCGCGCCGGCCGCGGCGGCGGCGCTCCACCGGATCGGCGAGCGCGGCCACGACGGCGTCGGCCAGCGCCGCCTCGTCGTCGGGCTCCACGAGCCATCCCGTGTCGCCGTCGTCGACGATGTCGGCGGGACCGAAGCGGTCCACCGCGATGGCGGGCAGGCCGCAGGCCATCCCCTCGACCAGCACCGAGCCGAACTGCTCGCGCACCGAGGCGAGGACGAGCACGTCCGAGGCCGCCAGGAAGGTCGGGAGCGCGTCGTGGCCGTGCCAGCCCGCGAGGTGGACGCGCTCGGCGCCCGACGCCTCGATGGCCTCGACGGGGTGCTCGCCCTCCCACTCGCCGGGGTAGCCGCCGAGCAGCACGAGCGACGCGTCGGCCGGCAGCCGGCCCGCCCGCTGGGCGCCGGCCCATGCGCGGATGAGCAGGCCCAGCCGCTTGACCGCGGTGAAGCGCCCGACGCAGATGACGGCCGGCCCGCCGCCGAGCAGCGCGCCGATGTCGCGCGCGCGGTAGGCCACCGAGCCCTCGGCACCGCCGGGCCGCCAGCCGCGGGGCCCGTCGACGAGCTGCCGGCGCCAGTGGGCCGGGCGGTCGACCTCGAAGTGGTCGAAGCGCTCGGGATCGAAGCCGTTCGGGCTGAGCACGCAGCGCGCCGGGTCCACGCCGAGCAGCGCGACGGCGCGCTCGACCTGCCCCGGGGTGAGGACGAGCACCCGCGAGGACGCCTGCGCCCAGCGGCGCATGCGCTGCGCCCACGCGGTGCCGTGCTCCCAGCCCGCGCCGTCGGCGATCGCCTCGAGCATCAGCAGCTCGGTGCCGTGCAGGTGGGTCACGACCGGGACGTGCGGCGCCACGCGCGCGGCCGCCTCGTGCAGCGGCGTGAGGTGGTGGAGGTGCAGGACGTCGTGCTCGGCGGCGCCCGCCTCGGCCAGCGCGACCGCCCAGGCCTCGACGTGGCGCTCGCACGCGGCGTCGTCCAGGCGCGCGAAGACGACGTCGGGCGCGCCCGGTCGGTCCTCGTAGGAAGGGTGCATAGGCGCGTCGCCGGCGTCGAAGTCGACGGGATGCACGTCCAGGCCGGCGTAGAAGGCGCGCGCGTCGGCGTGGCCGGCGCCGGATCCGCTGACCACCGTGACGTCCCAGCCGTGGGCGGGCAGCTCGCCGGCCAGCGCGCGCGCCACGTGGGCCGAGCCGCCCCGGGGGAAGAACATCAATCCGGAGAGCGCACGCACCCACAGGTTGTAGCCATCCTGTGAACCACGTGAGCGCGCCGGAGGGCTAGCGCGGGCGCATGACGATCGCCGTCGGCACGGCGCGGCCGCCCGGGAGCGCGACCTCGTGCGCGCGGCGCGGGACGTTGCGCAGGCGTCCGGCGCAGACGAGCGAGGCCGAGCCCCCGCCGTCGAGGTTCATCGCCTGCACGGCGCCCAGGGCGGCCATCGCCTCGGCGAGCTCGGCCATGGTCAGGCCGGCCTCGTCGTCGGCGCGGCCGTCGCAGACGACGGCCAGCAGCTCGCCGCGCCGCGTCACGCCCACGGCGGCGCGCGGGTAGCGCCCCGCGGTGATGTCCGAGTCGAACTGGTGCGAGCCGGCGGAGAAGCCCTCCTCGTCGCCCAGGACGGGCTCGCCGCCGCGCACGAGCAGCGGCCCGGCCTGCAGCAGGTCGCCCCGCTGGTCATCGCCCAGCTCGTCGCGGCGGGCGATGGTCACCTCGCCGTGGGCGATGCGCAGGCACGCGCGCACGGCGTCGAACGGCGCGGCGAAGGGGACGTGCCGGCGGGCGATCCCGCCGATGCGCAGGGCTCCCAGCGGGGTGAGCGCGGGCCGCTCGTAGAAGCCTCCGACGAGCGCCTCCTGGATGCCGTGGGCGCGGCAGTGCTCCTCCAGCGGCGCGGCCCGGGGCAGGCGGACGACCCGCACCTGCGTGCGGTGCAGGTCGTGGCGGGCGACGTGGAGCGTGGTCCGGGCGCCGTCGGCGAGGGTGAGGCGCTCCCGCCGCAGGTGGGCGGGTGTCGCGTGCGGGGCACGCGGGCTGGGGCTCACGCCGACGGCCATGTGCTCCTGGACAGTGACGGACCCACACGGGATGTGGTGACCGTGTGGTGAACCGCACGGACCCGCGCCCGCGAGGGCGTCAGCCGGTGTGCAGCGCCGGACGGCCGCGGGCGTCGAGGGTCGCGTCGAGGAGCTCGGCGATCCGGTCGAGCGCGAGCGGCAGCTCGGCGGCGGGCACGGGCCGGCCGAGGAAGAAGCCCTGGACGTCGCGGCACCCGTGGTCGTGCAGCCAGCGCAGCTGCTCCGGCTCCTCGACGCCCTCGGCCACCGACCGCAGCCCGAGCCCGTGCGCGAGCTGCAGCGCCGCGCGGGTCAGGGCCTGCGCGGTGCGCCCGTCGGGGAGGCCGACGACGAGCGAGCGGTCGAGCTTGAGGATGTCGACCGGGAGGTCGGCGAGCCGGCCGAGGGAGGACTCGCCCACGCCGAAGTCGTCGAGGGCCAGCCGGACCCCGAGCGCCCGGAGCTCGTCGAGGATCGCCCGGGAGCTGTCGAGGTCGGTGAGCGCCGAGCTCTCGGTCAGCTCGACGGTCATCCGCCGGGGATCGGCGCCGGTCCGGGCGAGCGCGGCCCGGAGGTGGTCGACGACCCCGTTGGTGAGCAGCTGGCGTGGTGAGACGTTGAAGCCGACCGTGAGCCCGAGGCCCTCGGCGTCCCAGGCCGCGGCCTGCCGGCAGGCGTCGTCGATGACCCAGCGCCCGAGCTCGTCGATGAGCCCGGAGCGCTCCGCGAGGTCGATGAAGGCGCCCGGCGGGAGCAGGCCGCGCTGCGGGTGCTGCCAGCGCACGAGCGACTCGACGCCGCGGACCCGGCCCCTCGGCAGGTCGACGATCGGCTGGTGGTGCAGGACGAGCTCGCCCGCGCCGATGCCGCGCCGCAGCTCGCCCTCCAGGCGCAGCTCATCGCGGACGCGGCCCTCGACCTGCTCGTAGCGGCGCACGGCCCAGGCCCCGGCCTGCCGGGCGACGCCGAGCGCGCGCAGCGCCTGGTCCATCACCCCGTCGGGGTCGGTCACCCGCGTCGAAGTCGCGCCGATGTGGGCCTGCACGACGACCTCGGCGCGGTCCCCGATCGACAGGGGCCGCCGCAGGGTGCCGATGACGGCCTCGGCGGTCGCCATGACCGACGGGACGTCGGTGCCCTCCAGCAGGACGAGGAACTCGTCCCCGTAGCGGCGGTGCGCGCTCGCCCCCGGGGGCAGGGCCCCGCGGAGCCGCTCGGCCACCGCCCGCAGGACCTCGTCGCCGCCCGCCGCGCCCAGCGCCTCCACGAAGGTCCCGAACCGCCCGAGGTCGAGGGCGAGCAGGCCGACGCGGACGCCCTCCAGCGCGGCGAGCCGCACGCGCAGCGACGGCTCGTTGCCCAGGCCGGTGACCTGGTCGACGTAGGCGAGCTCCTCGATGCGGGCCGCGGCGTGGTGCCGGGCCGTGACGTCGCGGATGATGCCCGCGTAGCGCCGCTCCCGGCCCGCGTCCCACATGCTCAGCGACAGCTCGATCGGGAAGGCCTCGCCCGAGGCGCGGACGCCGGTCAGCTCGAGGACCTGCCCCAGCAGCCGCGGCGCGCCGCCGGCGCTGACCCGGTCGAGGGCGGCCGCGTGCGCCTGGCGGAAGCCCTCCGGCATGAGGACGGTGAGCGGCCGTCCCACCATCTGCCGGGCGGGATGGCCGAACATCCGCTCGGCGCCGACGTTGAAGGCGGTGATGATCCCGGTTCCGTCGGCGAGGACGATGGCGTCCGAGGACGAGCTGGTGACGGCGTGCAGGCGGTCCTCGGCCTCGTGCAGCAGGACGTGGGAGGCGAGCTGCGCGGCCGCCGCGGTGGCGAGCTCGAACGTCGTCGGCCGCCGGCGCACCTCGAGGGCCCCGACGAGGACGATGACCCCGATGGTGCGCCCACCGCTCGTCGCGGGCAGCAGCAGGGCGCCGTCGGCCCCGTCGGGGTAGCGCGCGACGCCCGCCTCGAGCACCTGCCCGACCGGGGTGTCGATCGGCAGCTCGAGGAGCCGGTCGTTGCCGCAGACGGGGGCGCGGTCGTCGCCCGAGGCGACCTGGTCCAGCGTTCGCAGCGGGCCCGTGCAGGCCACGCGGCGCATCTCGTCACCGGCGGCGGAGGGCTGCCAGAACGACGCGGCCGCGCAGTCGAGGGCGCGCGCGAGGATGCCCATCGAGTCCTCGATCGCCTCGGCCAGGGGACGCCCGTGCCGCAGCGCCGCGGACAGCTCGATGTAGAGCGTGCGGTTGGCGCGGACGGCGGCCAGCGCCTCGCGTTCACGCAGCGCCTCGAGCGCCCGCGTCAGGACGATGCCCGCCGACGACGGCGTGCGCTCCGTCCACATCTCGTAGGGCAGGACCGCGCTGTCCGGGAACGCCTCGAGCGGCACGGCGCCGACGAGCAGCAGGAAGCCCTCGGGCGGCCGGCGGCGGACGACGTCCGCGGCGGCCAGGACGGCCTCGGCGTCCTGCGCGTGCACGACGACCCCGTCCCAGGGGCCGTCGGCGAGCGCGGCCGCCAACCCGCCCGGAGCCGCCGGTACCAGCGCGACGCCCGCGCCGACGTGCCCGGAGAGGTCCAGGGGCCGGCCGGAGACGAGCACGCGGTGCCGGGGGTCCTCCACACCGAGGACATCGGACGCTCGCCGCCACCGGTTGAGGGGCGGGTCAGCGCGAGGACGTGGACGCTCAGGCGCGCAGTGCGAGCACGGTGGCGAGCTCGTCGGCGTCGGCGGGCGCCTTGTCGGTCCGGTAGCCGCGCACCCGGGCGAAGCGCAGCGCCGCGCCGGAGGCGTAGCGGGTGGAGGTCTGCGCCCCGTCGACGGCCACCTCGACGACGAGCTCGGGCCGGACGTGGACCACGCCGCCCTCGCGGGACACCTCGCGCGCGAGGAGCTGCTCGGTCTGCCAGGCCAGCAGCTCGTCGGTGAGCCCCTTGAAGGTCTTGCCGACCATGGCCAGGCGGTCGCCGTCGCGCGCGGCGAGGTGGAGGTTGGACAGCAGGCCCCGGCGCCGGCCGTGGCCCCACTCCGCCGCCACCACGACGAGGTCGAGCGTGTGGACGGGCTTGACCTTCTGCCAGCCCGTCGCGCGGCGCCCCGCCGCGTAATGCCCGTCGAGCGCCTTGACCATGACGCCCTCGCGGCCGGCCGCCAGCGCGGCGTCGAGCGCGGCCTGCGCCTGCGCCGCGTCGTGCGCGACGCGGCGCGCCACCCGCTCGTGCGGAGCGCAGAGCGCCTCCAGCGCGGCGGCCCGCGCGTGCAGCGGCGCGTCGACGAGGTCGGTGCCGTCGACGTGGAGGAGGTCGAAGCCGAGCGTGGTCAGCCCGACCTCGCGCGTGCTGCGCCGGCCGAAGCGCGAGGCGGTGACCTGGAAGGCCTCGGGGCGGCCGTCGGGACGCAGCGCGATGGCCTCGGCGTCGAGCACGAAGCGCTCCGCGGGCAGGGCGCGGGCCCACGCGACGACCTCCGGGAGCCGCGCCGTGACGTCGTCGAGCGTCCGGGTGAAGATCGCCACGGCGTCGCCGTCGCGGTGCACCTGCACGCGGGCGCCGTCGAGCTTGGCGTCCACGAGCGCGGGCGCCCCCGTCCGCCCGAGCGCCTCGGCCACCGATGCGGCGGTCGCCGCGAGCATCGGGGAGACGGGCCGGCCGACCTCGAGGTGGACCGCGGCCAGGCCGTCGGCGCCCTCCTCCAGCGCGACGGTGGCGATCCGGCCCAGGTCGCCGTCGAAGGTCAGCGCGCGGCGGACCGCGGCCACCGGGACCCCGGCCGCCTGCGCCACCGCACCGGCCATGCTCCCGGCGAGCGAGCCCTGCGCGAGCCCGCCGAGCAGCAGGCGGGCGAGGAAGGCCTGCTCGTCCCGGGTGGCCGCGCCGAGCAGCGCGCCCACCGCGCCACGCCGCGCCGCCTGCGAGCCGGCGCCGGTCAGGGCGCCGATCGCCGTGAAGGCCTCCTCGACCGCGGCGACGGCCAGGGTGGGCTCCGGCGCGGCGGGCGGCGGATCGGCGACGGCGGCGCGGCCCACGCCGATCTGGCGCTGGGTGAGCTCCCCGGAGAGCCAGCGCACGACCGG
>CAXUES010000030.1:0-5178 GCA_964250185.1 uncultured Solirubrobacteraceae bacterium
ACTTGGCCAGCACGGTGACGTCGGTGACGCGGATGGTCAGCTCGCCGCGGCGCGACATGAACGCGGTGCCGTCGATCCCGACGAGGTCGCCCAGGTCGAGGTCCAGCAGCCGGTCCATGAGCTCGGGGCCCAGGACGTCGAGCTTGGCCTGCAGCTGCAGGCGGCCCGAGCGGTCCACGAGGTCCAGGAAGGCCATCTTGCCCTGCCCGCGGCGGGCGGCGAGCCGGCCCGCGATCCGGTGGGCGGCCTCGGTCTCCTCGCCGTCGGTCAGCCCGGCGTGGGCGGAGCGGACGGCGGCGATGGGCTCCACGCCGGGGAACGACGGCGGGAACGGGTCCACGCCGGCCGCGCGCAGCGCGTCGAGCTTGGCCCGGCGGGCGTCCAGCAGCGAGTCGCTCATGGGAGCGCGCTCCGGGAGCTACAGACCGACGTCGATCTTGGTGATCGAGATCTTGCGCTTCTTGCCGCTCGGGAGGTTCACCGAGATCTCGTCGCCGTCCTTGTGGCCGAGCAGCGCCTTGCCGACGGGCGACTCGTTGGAGAGCTTCTTGACCTTCGGATCGGCTTCGGAGGAGCCGACGATCGTGTACTCGTCGGTCTTGCCGTCCTCGAAGGACACGCTCACGCGCGAGCCGATCGTGACGACGCCCTCGGCGACGTCGTCGGCGGAGACGACCGAGGCGGAGCGCAGGCGCTCCTCCAGCGTGGCGATGCGCGTCTCGAGCATGGCCTGCTCGTTCTTGGCGTCGTCGTACTCGGCGTTCTCGGAGATGTCCCCGAACTCGCGCGCCTCCTTGATGCGGTCGGCGACCTCGCGGCGGCGCGTCGTGGAGAGCTCGTCGAGCTCCTCCTTGAGCTTCTCGAGCCCTTCGGCGGTGAGGATGACGTCTCTCGGCATGATCTTGGCCTCGGGCGGGGGATCGGGGTGCGCCGCGCGCGCTGCAGGGCACGAGCGGCGGCGAGTGTAGCGGGTGCCCCGGACCCCCAGAACGGGCCGCGCTCAGGCCGCGAGGGCGACGTCGCCCGCGACGCCCAGGCGGCGGATGATCGCCCTGGCGGCCTCGGGGCCGTCGGTCTGCTGCATCTCGGCCTGCAGCGCCTTGTCGGCGCCGAGGCGGTCGACGTACCAGGGGTGCGCCTTGCGCATCCAGCGGCCCGCGCGGTCGGGGCCGAGGTGCTCGATGGCGCGGTCCAGCAGCCACTCCCACTCCGCGAGCACGTCCGCGCGGGTGGGCGCGTCCTCGCGGGCGCCCAGGAGCTCCTCGAAGAGCCACGGGTTGCCCAGCGAGCCACGGGCGAGCATGACGGCGGTGACGCCGGTGGACTCGTAGGCGTCGCGGACCTCGGCGGCGCTCTGCATCCCGCCCGTGAGGACCACGGGGACGTCGAGCTCGGACGCCAGGCGGGCGGCCAGCGCGAGGTCCGGTGTCCCCTTGTGGTGCACCGCGGCCGAGCGCGGGTGGAAGCCGATGGCGCTCACGCCGGCCTCCTCGACGAGGCGGTGGGCGAGGTCGACGCCGTGCGTGTCCCCCGGCCTGCGCCCCGAGCGCAGCTTCACGGTGACCGGGAGGCCCGAGCCCTCGCGCGCGGCCGTCGCGACGGCCACGGCGGTGTCGGGGTCGTCGAGCATCGCGGCGCCCGCGCCGGTCTTCATGACCTTGGGGACGGGGCAGCCCATGTTGAGGTCGATGATGTCCGCGCGGGTCGTCGCGGCGACCGTGGCCGCCGCGGAGCGCATGACGTCGGGCTCCTGGCCGAAGAGCTGGAACGCGATGGGCCCGGAGCGCTCCTCCTCGTGGACGCGCAGCATCTGGCCGACGGTCTTCTCGTTGGCGTGGTGCACGGCGAAGCTCGAGACCATCTCGCTCGTGACCAGGCCGGCGCCGTGGCGGCGTGCCTGCAGGCGCACGCACCAGTTGCCGATGCCGGCCAGCGGCGCGAGCAGGACCCGGTTAGGGATCGTCACCCCGCCGAGGTCCCAGGGGTCGGTGAGCTCAGGGCGCATCGTCGATCGAGGCTAGCCGCGCTCCCCGCCACGCCGCGAGGCGCTCCAGCGCCGTGCGGACCGCGCCCGGCGCGCGGCGGCCGGGCTCGTGGTGCAGCGCGAGGACCTCCAGCAGGCGTCCGTCGGCGCCCAGGCGCAGGTCGGCGCGCGCGACGAAGCGCTCCCGGTGGAGGATCGGCAGCACGTAGTAGCCCCAGCGCCGCTCGGGCCCCGGCACGTAGATCTCCAGGCGGTGCTCGAAGCCGAAGAGCTCCTGGGTGCGCCCGCGGTCGCACAGGACGTTGTCGAAGGGCGACAGCGCCACCGTGCGCCGGCCCGGCTCGAGGTCGTCCAGGCGCCGCAACCAGTCCTCGTGGGCCCACCAGCGCCCGCGGGTGCCCTCGACCTCGACCTCGACGGCGCCGTCGGTCGCCTCGAGCACGGCCTGCGGCTCGGGCACGCGCCCGCGCAGGAAGTGGTTGCGCACGTGCGGCGCCCGCCCGACCCCGAGCGCGTGGAGCGCGCGCATGGTCGCCGCGCGCGCGAAGCTCTCCGGCGACAGCTCCGGGACGGCGTCCAGCGCCCCGGCGGGCACGCAGCGCTCGAAGACGTCCCACAGGCGCTCCTGCCCGCGCCGGCCGCCGATGCCGACCCGGCCCGTCGTCCACAGGATCCCGAGCATCCGCGCGACGTTCTGGCGCGGGGAGACCTCGTCGGTCCAGTGGCCGTGGGCCCAGTCGACCGCCGAGCCGTCCTCGAGCTCCGACGCGCGCGAGGGCCCGCGCTCGCGCAGCTCCTCCACCAGCGCGTCGGCGAAGCCGCGGTTGGCCTCGAGGTGCGCGCGGACGCGCAGGACCCGCGGCGAGGAGCCGTCCAGGGCGTGGGCCTGGACGTGGCGGTGCAGCCACAGGTCGTCGACGTGGACGAGCGAGGCCTCGTGGGCCCAGGCGTCGAAGAGCTGGCGGTCGCGGTAGGCGGCCCGGTCGATGTCGGCGTCCTCGACGAGCCCGAGCCGCGCGTGCGCGACCAGCAGCGGCGAGCGGGCCACGGGCGCGACCGGGTCGAGCTGGAGCGCCCCGAGGCGCAGGACCATCCGCCCCACGTCCTCCGGCGACGCGCGCCGGCGGCCGATCGGCGTCGCCAGGCCCTGGGCGTGGAGGGCCAGGCGACGGGCCTGGGCGAGCGTGAGACGGTCGGTCACTCCGGCGCGAGCTGGCGGTCGTGCAGGAGCTTGAGGCCGCGGAGCGTGAGCTGGTCGTCGGTGCGGTCGATCGAGGTCGTGTGGGGGACGATCACGCCGGCCAGGCCGCCCGTGGCGATCGTGGTGGCGCGCTCCCCGCCGAGCTCGGCCTGCAGGCGGGCGATGAGCCCGTCGACCTGCGCGGCGTAGCCGAAGACGATCCCGGAGCGGATGGCCTCCACCGACGACTTGCCGATGGCGAAGCGCGGCGCGATGAGGTCGATCTTCGGGAGCTTGGCCCCGCGGGTGGTGAGCGCGTCCAGCGAGACCTCCACGCCCGGGGCGATGATCCCGCCGAGGTACTCCCCCTTGCCCGAGACGACGTCGTAGTTGACCGCGGTGCCGAAGTCGACGCTGATGACCGGGGCGCCGACGAGGTCGAACGCGGCGATCGCGTTGACCAGGCGGTCCGCGCCGAGCTCGCGCGGGTTGTCCAGGCGGATCGGCATCCCCGTGCGCAGGCCGGGGCCGACGGCGAGCGTCTCGTGGGAGAGGTAGCGGCGGCCCATGCGCACCCACTCGGGCTCCAGGGACGGCACGGTGGAGGCGACGATCGACGCGTCGAGGTCGGCCAGGCCGATGCCCCGCAGCTCCAGGAGCGCGCGCAGGGTGGCGCCGAGCTCGTCGGCGGTGGACGTCCGCACGGTGGCGAAGCGCCAGTGCTCGACGAGCTCGTCGCCGCGGAACGTCCCGAAGTGCGTCTGGGTGTTCCCGACGTCGACCACTAGGAGCATGAGGGCCGGAGCATCGCAGCAGGTGCCCCGGATAAGGTCGCCCGCATGCCCACCGCCTCCCTCTTCGTGGTGCACGGGTCGCACCCGTGCCGGACCGTCGAGCTGGCCATGGGCCTGAAGGGGCTGACCTTCCGCAAGGTCGAGCTGCCCCCGCCCACCCACGCGCTCTTCATGCTCGGGTACTTCGGCAAGCGGACCGTCCCGGGCCTGCAGTTCCCCATGGGCGGCAAGGTCCAGGGCTCGCGCGAGATCCTGCGCGCGCTGGACCTCATCCAGCCCGATCCGCCCCTCCTGCCCCAGGACGCCGACGCCCGCGAGACCGTGCTGCAGGCCGAGGCGTGGGGCGACGAGGTCCTGCAGCCCGTGGCCCGCCGGGTGCTGTGGCCGACGCTGGGCCGCCACCCCGAGGCGGGCCCGAGCTACACCGCCGGCGGCAAGGTCCCGCTGCCCGCCGCGGCCGTGCGCCGCGCGATGCCGGGCATCGCCTGGGTGGAGCGCAAGCTCAACCGCGCCTCCGACGCGGCCTACGCCCAGGACCTGCGCGACCTGCCGCGCCACCTGGACCGCATCGACGCGTGGATCGCCGAAGGCGTGCTGGGCGGCGACCCCTTCCCGAACGCGGCCGACCTGCAGATCGCCACGTCGCTGAACCTCCTGATGACCCTCGCGGACCTCGAGGCGCTCATCGGTCCGCGTCCCGCGGGCGCGCTGGCCCGCCGCGTCGATCCGGCCGGCGCGGGCGGCCACCTCCCCGCGGGCTCGGTGCCCGCCGGCCTGCGCGCGGGCTGGCCCGTCACCGTGGGCGCCGCGGCGTGAGCGACCCCGTCCTGACCGGGGGCTGCGGCTGCGGCGCCGTGCGCTTCGAGATCGACGAGCCCCTGCAGGCGGCGGCCTACTGCCACTGCACCCGCTGCCAGCGCCGGACGGGCACCGCCGCCGCGGCGACGGCGCTCATCGAGCCGGGCTCCATGCGGGTCACCGCGGGCGAGGACGTCCTTCGCGGCTGGGCGCCCGGAAGCGGCATGGAGAAGGTCTTCTGCTCGACCTGCGGCTCGGCCGTGCTCACCCGCGACCGCGACACGGGCGAGCTCCGCGGCGTGCGCCTGGGCGCCATCGACGGCGATCCGGGCCTCCGCCCCGCCCTGCACCAGCACGTCGGCACCGCGGCCGTCTGGGAGCCGCTCCCCGACGACGGGCTCGAGCGCCATCCGGAGCGCCGC
>CAXUES010000030.1:5188-6344 GCA_964250185.1 uncultured Solirubrobacteraceae bacterium
CCCGCTTCCACCGCTCGGGCGCCGGTCTCGACGAAGCCGCGAAGAAGCGCATGGCTGAGATCAACGAGCGGCTGGCGCATCTGGGCACCGCGTTCAGCCATCATCTGCTCGGCGACGAGCAGGAATGGTTCATGGAACTCAGCGAGAGCGACCGCGACGGGCTGCCGCGCTACGAGGGGGCGCGCCCCTCCGCCTGAGCCGTCCCGGCCGCCCCCAGCGGCGGCCCGGCCCGCCGCACCGCCACCCGGGGGTCGAGCCGCAGGAGCGCGTCGGCCAGCCGCGTGCCGTCGGGCGTCACGAGCTCCGCGTCGAGCTCGAGCAGCGGGATCAGCACGAAGCGGCGCTCGAGCAGCGCCGGGTGGGGCACCACGAGCTCGGGCACGGCGGACACGACCCCGTCGAGCAGCAGCACGTCGACGTCCAGCGGGCGCGGCCCGTGGCGCACGGCCCCGGCGGAGCGGTCGCGGCCCGCCCCGAGCTCCACGGCCTGGCAGGCGGCGAGCAGGCCGAGGGGGTCGAGGTCGGTCTCGACGAGCGCGCACGCGTTGAGGAAGGACGGCTGGTCGAGCACCTCGCCGACCGGATCGGTCTCGTAGGTGCTCGACGCCGCGAGCACCCGCACGCCGCGGGTCGCGAGGGCGTCCAGCGCGTCCTGCAGGGCGCGCGCGCGGTCGCCGAGGTTCGCGCCGAGGCCGAGCGCGCCGCGGAGCATCAGGCGCGCAGCGGGCGCAGGATCGCCAGCTGGCGCGACTGCGCGAGCAGGACGCCGTCCTCGCCCCACAGCTCGCCGTCCTCCTCGAAGAGCCCGTCGGCCGACGTGCGCGAGGAGAAGCGCCCGAGCACGAAGCCACCCGCCGCGGCGCTGCGACGGCGGAAGTGGATCGTCAGGTCGATCGTGGGACAGGGCACGAGCGCCTCGAGGCGGGGGAACACCGCCGGGAACCAGGCGTCGGCGTAGAGCGCGAGCGCCGGGGCATCCGGGGCGTGGTCGCCATCCATGCGCATCCAGCCGCCGGTGACCGCCTCGTCGGCGCCCGTGAAGAACGGCGCCCCGATCGCGGGCCGGCAGTCGATCCGCCCGAGGATCGGCGGCATCGGCGCCGCGAAGGGCAGGCGCGCGACCCGGTCGGGAAGCGGGTGGGCGCGCACGGCCAGG
>CAXUES010000030.1:6354-11355 GCA_964250185.1 uncultured Solirubrobacteraceae bacterium
GCGCGCGACCGCGTCGGGCGCGGGGACGGCGGGCGCGGGGTGCGCGTCGTAGTCCAGCGCGCTGGCGAACTCCACGGCGAAGGCCCCCAGCGCGATGAGGCAGAGCTCGCTGCCCTGGGTCATGCGGGCGCTCAGCGAGGTCAGCGAGCGGCCCGCGCGCTCCACGACGACCTCGATGGCGACCGGGCCGGGCCGCGGCGAGCGCAGGTAGTGCAGCGTCAGCGACCGCGGCGCGCGTGCCGGGTCGGCGACCGCGGCGGTGAGCGCGCGCAGGACGATCGCGGCGAGGTACCCGCCGTTGGGGCCCGCGGGCGCGGACCAGTCGCCGTCGACCTCCGCGCTCCAGCGCCCCGGCCCGTCGGCCCGCACCGCCGTGGCGGCCTCGAAGGCCCCGGCCACCTCAGTCCACCGCGCGCCGGCGGAAGCCCAGCAGCCCCGCGGCGGCGAAGGCGCTCAGCGACACGACGAGGCCCAGCGCGACCCAGCCCGGCGCGAGCGTGGGCGCGTCGGTGAGCGCGCCGCGCATCCCCTCGCTGACGTAGGTCAGCGGGTTGAACAGCGTCACGACCTGGAACCAGCGGATCGAGTCCAGCGCCTGCCAGGGGTAGAACGTCGCGCCCGTGAAGAGCAGCGGCGTGAGCGCCACGGCGAAGATCACGTTGATGCGGTTGGCCGGGACCACCGTGCCGAGCGTCAGGCCGACCGACGCGCCGGTGACCGAGCCGAGGACCAGCAGCGCGGCGAAGGCGCCCCAGGTCGACCCGCCGAGGTCGATGCCGCCGGGCAGGATGACCGCGCCCAGCGGGATGATGAGCACCGCGGCCACGACGCCGCGCAGCGCCGCGATCAGGAGCTTCTGCAGCGCCACCCCGTTGACCGAGAGCGGGGCGAGCAGGCGGTCCTCGATCTCCTTGGTGAAGGAGAACTCGATGACCAGCGGCAGCGCGGTGGCCTGCAGCGCGGTCAGGAAGAGCGTGAGGCTCAGGATCCCCGGCAGCAGCTGCGTGCCGTAGGCGCCCTGCGCCGCGCCGATCTCCGGCAGCACCCGGCCGAAGATGAACAGGAAGAACAGGGGCTGCAGGAGCGCCTGGGCCAGGAAGGCCACGGGCTCGTGGCGCACGAGGACCCACAGGTCGCGAGAGAAGAGCCCGAGGAAGGCCCGCACGCGGACGCCGCCGTGCCTCATCGCAGGCCCCGGCCGGTCAGGTGGACGAAGACGTCCTCCAGCGAGCCCTCGAGGCGGCGCAGCTCGACGAGGTCGCCCGGGTGGTCGCGCAGCGCGGCGACGACGGCGCCCGTCAGCTCGCCGGCGCCGTAGACGCGCACCTGCCAGGTGCCGTCCTCGTCGCGGGCGTCGACGCGGTCGGCCGACGGCACGCCGGCCCGCAGGCGCGCCGTGGGGTCCTCGCCGCCGCGCAGGCGCACCTCGACGCCCTCGGCGCCGGGCAGCAGGGAGCGCAGGCCGCGCGGGGTGTCCTGGGCGATGACCTCGCCGTGGTCGACGATCGCGATGCGGTCGCAGAGCCGGTCGGCCTCGGCCATGTCGTGCGTGGTGAGCAGGAGCGTCGTCCCCCGCGCGCGGAGGTCCTCCATGACGTCCCAGAGGAACAGGCGCGACTGCGGGTCCAGGCCCGTCGTCGGCTCGTCCAGGACGAGCAGGCGCGGCTCGTGCATGAGCGCGCGGGCGATCATCAGCCGCTGGGCCATGCCGCCGGAGTACTTGTCGACCTTGTCCGAGGCGCGGTCCTCCAGGCCGACGCGGCCCAGGACCTCCAGCGCGCGGGCGCGGCGCTCCCGGCGCGGCGTGCCGAAGTAGGCCGCGTGGAAGGTGAGGTTCTCCAGCGCGCTGAGGGAGCGGTCGAGGTTCGGGCGCTGCGGGACTACCGCGATGCGCAGCTTCACCCCGACGGGGTCGCGGACGACGTCGATGCCGTCCACCAGGGCGCGGCCGCCCGTCGGGCGCACGCGGGTGGTGAGCACGCCGATCGTCGTGGTCTTGCCCGCGCCGTTGGGCCCGAGCAGGCCGAAGAGCTCGCCGTGGGCGACCTCCAGGTCGATGCCCGCCACCGCCTCGGTGGGCGACGAGCCGTAGCGCTTGCGCAGCCCCTCGACGAGGAGCATTGGTCCGTCGGGCACGGGGGCCGTCAGTCCTCCGGGGCCTGGCGCCAGACCTCGACGGAGACCTCCTGCACCGGCAGGGCGATGGGCGGCTCGGGCTTGGCGGCCTTCACCCAGACCTCCTCGGCGGCGTAGCGGTCCAGCAGGCGGTCGGCGATGGCCGAGCACAGGCGCTCTAGCGTCTTGTACGAGCGCTGCTGGGCGACCAGGGAGACCGTGTCGCAGACCTCGCCGTAGTCGATGGTGTCCTCGACGAGGTCGGTGACGGTCGCATCGACCTCCCCCACCTCCAGGCGGATGTCCAGCAGCAGGCGCTGGCCGATCTCGCGCTCCGCGGCGCTCACGCCGTGGTGGGTGTAGAGCGACAGGCCGGAGATCTCGATGGTGACCTCGGTCTCGCGGGCGGGCTCGTCCTCGTCCTCGTCCCAGCTGCCGTCGTCGTCGTCCTCCGAGGGCTCGAGGTCGTCCGGATCGAGCTCGTCAGCCATCTGCGCGCAACGTAGCAGCGGTCACGGCGAGCGCATCGGCGTGCGCGGCGACGTCGTGGACGCGGAAGATCCGGGCTCCGCGCTCGTAGGCCATGACGCTCGTGGCGGTCGACGCGACCACCCGCTCGTGGGGCTGGGACCGGCCCGTCAGGCGGCCCAGGAAGGACTTGCGCGAGGTGCCGACCAGCACGGGCAGCCCGAGCGCGACGAGCTCGTCGAGGCGGCGCAGCAGCTCGAGGTTGTGGCGCAGGCTCTTGCCGAAGCCGATGCCCGGATCGAGGTCGATGCGGTCCTCGGCGATCCCCGCGGCCAGGGCGGCCTCGACGCGCTCGCTGAGGAACGCCTTGACGTCCTCCACCACGTCGCCGTAGCGGGGGTCGGTCTGCATGGAGCGCGGGTCGCCCTGCATGTGCATGAGGCAGCAGCGCACCCCGCGCTGGGCCACGAGCGCCGCGAGGTCGCCGTCGTGGCGGAGCGCCGTGACGTCGTTGACGTAGCCCGCGCCCGCGTCGAGGGCCGCCTCGGCCACCGAGGCCTTCATCGTGTCGATGGAGACCGGGCCGCCCGCGGCCAGCGCGGCCACCACCGGCACGACGCGCGCGCGCTCCACCTCGTCGCCCACGGCGTCGGCGCCGGGCCGCGTGGACTCCCCGCCGACGTCCACGACGTCGGCGCCCTCGGCTCGCAGGCGCTCGCCGTGGGCGATCGCGTCGGGGGCCTCCAGCCAGGAGCCGCCGTCGGAGAACGAGTCCGGCGTGACGTTGACGATGCCCATGAGCACGTGGGGGCGGGCGGGGTCGGCCATGGCGCTCAGGACCCTACGACCGGGTGGTGGCGGCCCGGGCGGTGTGGGCTTCCCACCCGGGCGGTCAAGACCCACCCCGAGGCGTCGATGCCCCCGCATGGCGATCGCCGACCTCGGCCTGCACCCGTACATCACCGACCACGAGCGCCTCACGGCCCTGCGCGGCTCGGGGCTGCTGTCGGACGCGCACGAGCCGGCGCTCGATCGCTGGACGCGCCTGGCCGCGGGACTGTTGCACACCCCGGTCGCCCTGCTGTCGATGGTCGACGAGGACCGCCAGTTCTTCAAGAGCCAGTGCGGGACGCTGGGCGCGGAGGACACGCGCGAGACCCCGCTGGACGACTCGTTCTGCAAGCACGTCGTGGCCACGGGCCGGCCCCTGACGATCCCCGACGCGCGCGAGGAGCTGCTCCTCCAGCACTCTGCCCCGGTGATCGCCGGCGACGTGATCGCCTACGCGGGGCGGCCGGTCACCTCCCCCGACGGCCACGTCCTCGGGTCCTTCTGCGTCGTCGACACGCGTCCGCGCGCCTGGAGCGAGCAGGAGCTCGGCCTGCTCGCCGACCTCTCCGCGGGAGTGGCGGCCGAGCTCGACCTGCGCGCGGCGCTGCGCGACGCGGAGCACCTCCGCGACGAGCTCGCCACCCAGGTCGACCACGACCCGCTCACCACGCTGCTCAACCGCCGTCCGCTCGCCCGCGACCTGCAGGCTGCGATCTCCAGCTCGCGGGACATGGTGCTCGCCATCTTCGACCTCGACGGCTTCAAGAGCTACAACGACGCCTTCGGCCATCCCGCGGGCGACGCGCTCCTCGTCCGCATGGCCGTCCGCCTGCGCGACGCGGTGGGCGCCGAGGGGCGGGCCTACCGCCTCGGCGGCGACGAGTTCTGCGTGCTCGTCGCCGATGAGCGGGCCATCGACCGGGCCGCCGCGGCGCTGGCCGAGCACGGCGAGGGCTTCGCCATCGGCTCGTCCCACGGCCGCGTGCGCCTCGACGACCCGTCCATGAGCCCGGAGCTCGCGCTGCACACCGCCGACGCCCTGCTCTACGGGGACAAGGGCCGGCGCTCCAGCGTCGCCCGCCAGCAGGTCAGCCGGGCGCTGATGAGCGTCATCTGCGTCCGCGAGCCCGAGCTCGACGTGCACGTGCGCGCCGTGGCCGAGCTCACCCGCGCGGTCGCCGTCGCCCTGGGCCTGCGGGCCGACCGCGTCGATGAGGTCGTCCGGGCGGCGGAGCTGCACGACATCGGCAAGGTCGCGATCCCCGACAGCCTCCTCACCAAGCCCGGCCCGCTCGACGACGCGGAGTGGGCGATCATGCGCACCCACACGCTGCTGGGCGAGCGCATCCTGCGCGCCGCGCCCGCGCTGGCGGGCGTCGCCGCGCTCGTGCGCTCGACCCACGAGCGCTGGGACGGCCGGGGCTACCCGGACGGGCTGGCCGCCGAGGACATCCCCCTGGGCTCGCGGATCGTCTTCGCCTGCGACGCCTTCCACGCGATGACCAGCGACCGCGCCTACCGGGGCGCCGGCACGGTCGAGGAGGCCGTCGCGGAGCTCGAGCGCTGCGCCGGCCACCAGTTCGATCC
>CAXUES010000030.1:11365-14274 GCA_964250185.1 uncultured Solirubrobacteraceae bacterium
CCGAATTGGCCGCGGCGCGAACCGTCGGCGTCGATGCCGTCGTCGAGGCGCTCGTCCCCCTGGTCCGGTCGGTGCCGGTCGGCGCCTGAGCCTCAGCGACACCGCCTTGGCGTCGATGAAGAGGTGGTGGCCCCCGGCGACCTCGACTTCCTGCACCCGTACATCTCCGACCCCGACCGACTGGCCGCCGTGCGGGCCTCGGGGCTGCTGTCCACCGCGCAGGACCCGGCGCTCGACCGGTGGACGCGCCTGGCGGCAGGGGTCCTGGGCACCCCGCTCGCGCTCCTGTCGGTGGTCGACGGCGACCACCAGTTCCTCAAGAGCCGGTGCGGCTGGCTCGGTTGGGACGGCGCGCGCCGGCTCCCGCTCTCGGAGTCCCTCTGCAAGCACGTGGTGGCGTCGGGACGGCCGCTGACCGTCCCGGACGCCCGCCAGGAGCTGCTCCTGCAGCTCCACGCCTCCGTGGCGGCCGGTGACGTCGTCGCCTACGCGGGACGGCCCGTCACCTCGCCCGACGGCCACGTCCTGGGGTCCTACTGCGTCGTGGACTCGCGGCCGCGGGACTGGACCCCGCGCGAGCTGGACCTGCTCGCCGACCTGGCCGCGGGGCTCATGACCGAGCTCGAGCTGCGCGCCGCGCTCGAGCGGACGGGGGGCCGTCCCCCGGCGGCCTGACCTCCAGCCGGGAGTTACCCTGGGAGGACCGGGCCCTCGGGCGCGGACCTCCCGCTCCATGGACCACCCCGCCGCCGCCACGACGCCCGCAGGACGCCGTTGGTCGGCGTCCTCGGCGGCCGGTGTCGCCCTCGCGGTCGTGGTCACGTCGGTGCTCCTGCTCGCCCTGACGGCCGACGAGGCGCCGACCCTCGACGTGCCCTGGGCGGCGACGTGGGACATCCGCCTGCACCTGTCGCTCGACGGGCTCGCGCTCGTCTACGGCCTGCTGGCCGCCGCGGTCGCGATCCCCGTGCTCGTCTACGCCTCGGCCTCCCTGCCGCTGCACCTCGCGCACACCGGCGCAGGCGCCCCCGGCCGCCGGGAGGCGGCCTTCGTCGCCTGGATGGCCTGCTTCCTGCTGACGATGGTCGCGCTGGCCGCCGCGCAGGACCTGTGGCTCATCTTCGTGCTGTGGGACCTCACCGCGATCGCGTCCTACTTCCTGATCGGCTTCGACCGCGAGGAGCGCGGCGCGCGCACCTCCGCGCTCATGGCGCTGCTCGTCACGGGGATCTCCGCCGTCCTGCTGCTGCTCGCGGTGCTCATGCTCCGCGCCGACTACGGCACCTCGCAGGTGCCCGAGCTCATCGTCGCGATCGGTGAGCGGCCGATCGACCCGCTCGCGGGCGCGCTGCTGCTCGTGGGCGCGCTGACCAAGAGCGCGCAGGTGCCGCTGCACTTCTGGCTGCGCCGCGCCATGGCGGCGCCCACCCCGGTGTCGGCCTACCTGCACTCCGCGGCGATGGTCGCCGCGGGCGTCCTGCTCGTCTCGCGCGTGCACCCGCTGCTGGCCTCGCGGCCCGAGCTCCTGGACGCGTGCCTCGTCGTGGGCCTGCTCTCCATGGCCGTCGGCGGCGCGCTCGCCCTGGCCGGCGACGAGCTCAAGCCGCTGCTGGCCTGGTCGACGGTGTCCCAGTACGGCTACGTCACCGCGATGCTCGGCGTCGGCGGCGAGGCGGGCCTGGGCGCCGCGTGCTTCTACGTCCTGGCCCACGGGCTGGCCAAGTCGGGGCTCTTCATGGCCGCGGGCGCCGTCACGGAGCTCTCGGGCACGGCCCGGCTGGACGAGCTCGGTGGCCTGGCGCGCCGGCGGCCGGGCCTCGCGGTGGCGACGGGCCTGCTCTGCGCGAGCCTCGGGGCGCTCCCCCTCACCCTGGGCTTCTTCAAGGACGAGCTCTTCTTCAAGGCCGCGGCGGAGCGCGGGGACTGGCTCGCCGTGCTCGCCGTGCTCGGCGCGGGGCTCACGCTGGCCTACATGTGGCGCTTCTGGGCCGGGGCCTTCCTCGGGGCGGAGCGCCGTGCGCCCACGGCCGTGCCGACCCGGCTGGTCGCCCCCGTCGTCGTGCTCGCCGCGCTCTGCGTCGTCGGGGGGGTCGTCGTCGGCCCGGTCGCCGAGCTCGCCGCCCGCGGCGCCTCCACCGCGGCCGCCGCGCCGGTGGCGCTGCATCCCGCCTACCACCTCGACACGCGCGTCGAGAACGTCATGGCGCTGTGCGCGTGGGCCACCGGCCTCGTGCTCGTCCTCGGGCGCGTGGCCGTGGACCCGGCCGCCGCGTGGGTGCGCCGCGTGGGCGACCGCGTCGGCCCGGAGGCCGCCTACCACCGGGGGCTGCGCGTGATCGTGGAGGCGTCCCGGGCGCTGCACGACATCGAGGTCCGCGACCTGCGCGGGCGGATCGTCGCCGTGCTCGTGCCGACGCTCGTGCTCGTCGCGGTGGGGATCGCGCTGACGCTCACCCGCGGGGAGCGCACCTACGTCGTCGGGTCGGTGGAGGGCTCCGACGCAGGCCTCATCGTCGCGCTGCTCGTCGTGGTGCTCGGCGCCGTCGTGACCACGCGGATGCGCCGGCACGTGAGCATGGCCCTCGCCGCGTCGACGGTCGGCTTCGCCATGGCGCTCGTCTACCAGCTGCTCGCCGCCCCGGACGTCTCCCTCGTCGCGGTGGTGGTGGAGACGATCTTCGCCCTGCTCTTCGTCTCCGTCTTCGCCCTGGTGCCCTCCGCGCAGCTCACGCGCGAGGCGCGCGTGCCCCAGTCGCGCTCGCGCCGCACGCGCGACCGCGTCGTGGCGGCGCTCGCCGGGCTCACCGCGACCGCGGTCGTGTGGGGCGCGCTCTCGCGCCGGGCGGCGCCCCCCGGCATGGCGTTGCAGGGGAACCTCGACCCGATGCTCCTGGTCTGCGGCGGCGCGG
>CAXUES010000030.1:14284-14739 GCA_964250185.1 uncultured Solirubrobacteraceae bacterium
CAGCGCCTGCATCGCCAGGTAGGTCGCGCCGTACCCCCCGGCATGGCCGACCGCCACATCGAGCTGACCGAGCAGGCCCACGGCAAGGACGTCGTGACCGTGATCCTCGCGGACTTCCGGGGCTTCGACACCCTCGTGGAGATCACCGTGGTCGTCGTGGCCATGCTCGCCGTCGCCAGCCTCCTGCGCCGCGGGCGGTCCTGGTGACCAGCGTCCTCACCCGGGTGGTCGCGCGGCACCTGCTCGCGCCGGTGCTCGTCGTCGCGCTCGCCGTGCTCGTGCGGGGCTACACCGACGTGGGCGACGGCTTCGCCGCGGGCGTCATCGTCGCGCTCGGCGTGCTCCTGCAGTACGCGGCCTACGGCCGGCGGACGGTGGAGCGCACGCTGCCCGTCCGCCACGCGCCGAAGCTCGCGATCGCCGGGTTGCTCGGGGCGATCGCCGTGGCCTTCGTG
>CAXUES010000031.1:0-10378 GCA_964250185.1 uncultured Solirubrobacteraceae bacterium
TGCGACGTGACGTTCCGCGAGCGTGAGGTCCCGGAGGCGGACCGCACCCACCAGCTCGGCATCCCGGTCACCACGCCCGCGCGGACGGTCGTCGACTGCGCGCCGCTGCTGGAGGCCCCGGCGCTCGACCGGCTCGTCAACGACGCGCTCATCAGCCCGTACCTCACGGTCGGCCGCCTGCGCGAGCAGGTCGCCGCGAGCGCCCGGCGCCCCGGCGTCCGCGCGCTGCGCGACGTGCTGCAGCTCGTCGAGGAGGGCTTCACCCGGTCCGAGGCGGAGGCGCGGATGCGCGCGCTCAACGAGCAGGCGGGCTTCGACGGCGCTCGCTACAACGAGGAGGTCGCGGGGAGGGAACGTGATGTCGTCTGGCACGACCTCAAGCTCGTCGTGGAGGTCATGAGCTTCACCTTCCACACCACGCCGCGCGCGTTCGAGGACGACCTCCGCCGTGACCTCTCGCTGTCAGCGCTCGGCTGGCACGTCCACCCGATCAGCTACCGCATGCTCCGCGATGAGCCGCTGAGGACCGCGGTCCAGCTCGGCCAGGTGATCTCCCGGCTCCGGGCGGCAGGCGCCTAGCGCGAGGCCACGTCGCGGAGCGCGTCCACGAGCGTGGGGGCGAGCGAGCGCTCGAGGCCGTCGAGCTCCTCGGTCGGGCCGGGCGCGGGCACGCCGTCCCACAGCTCGACGGTGTGGACGCGCACGGCGAGCTGCTCGCCGCCGGCCTCCGCCGCCCACACCACGACGCAGTCCTCGCCGCACGGCAGCGAGGTGCGCACGCTGGCCAGCGCCGCCGCGACGGGCGCGTGGTGGGCGATGACCGCGCAGAGCTCCCGCTCGAGGTGGGCGATGCGGTGGTCGTCCGGGTCGGGCGGGTCGAGGTCGATCCACCAGCGGTCGCCGTTGCGCCCGACGAGCCGCGCCACGATCCCGGACGGGGGCCGCAGCGCGCCCCCGGCGGGGTACATCGCGGTGAGGACCTCGTGGTGGAGGTCGCGGACGAGTGCGGCGGCCGGGCTGCTCATCGAGAGGCCCTAGTTCTAGTGGAAGAGGGAGACCGATCGGCCCGGCTTCGCCGGTCCGTCCCGCCGGGGGGCGAGTGTCAAGCCAAGTTGGCCCGCCGCGGATAGGCCACCGACGGGTCGGTCAGGACGTTGACCAGCGCCGGCCCGTCGCCGGACAGCGCGCGCTCCAGCGCGGGGCGCAGCTCCTCCGGCGTGCCCACCAGCTCGCCCCGGCCGCCGAGCGCCTCGACCACGGTGTCGTAGCGCGTCTCCGGGCGCAGGTCGGCGACGACGGAGTAGCCGTAGATGGCCTCCATCGGGTGCTTCTCCAGGGCCCAGATGCCGTTGTTGCCCATGACGCCGACGACGCCGACGCCGTGGCGGGCGAGCGTGTCGTACTCCATCCCGGCGAAGCCGAAGGCGCCGTCGCCGTGGAGCAGGACGACCTGGCGGTCCGGGTGGGCGAGCTTGGCGGCCAGCGCGTAGCCGGGCCCCGAGCCGAGGCAGCCGAACGGGCCCGGGTCCAGCCATGCGCCGGGGACGTAGGAGTCCATGACGCGCCCCGCGTAGGACACGAAGTCGCCGCCGTCGCCGATGACGATCGCGTCGCGGTCGAGCAGCCCGCCGAGCTCGGCGTACAGGCGCATGGGGTGCAGCGGCCCGCGCGGGTCGCTGCGCTCCTCGGACTCCGCCGCTCGCTTCTCCGTCTCCGACGCGCGCAGCCGCGCGACCCACGCGTCGGTCGACGTGCCGCCGCTCGCGCCCTCGCGCAGCGCGTCGAGGATCCCCCCGATGGAGCCCACGAGGTCGGCGACGACCGGCCGCGGGTGCTCGCGGACCGCCTCGGCGCGGTCGATCACCACGATGTCGGTCTCGGGCCCGAAGGCCTGCCCGAAGCCCAGGCGGAAGTCCATCGGCACGCCGATCACGAGCGCGACGTCGGCGTCCTTGAGCGCCTCGCTGCGCGTGCGCGAGAAGAACAGCTCGTGGTCGGCGGGCACGCACCCGCGCGCCATCCCGTTGAGGAAGACCGGCACACCGAGCTCCTCGGCGAGCTCGACCAGGGCGGTCTCGCCGTGGCCCCAGTACAGGTTCGTGCCCGCCATCACGACGGGCCGCTCGGCGTCGCGCAGGAGCGCCGCGGCGGCGGCCACGTCGGGCACCGCGCCGGCGCCCGCATCGAAGCGCACGTCCGACTCGCCGGCGTCGGCCCCTTCGGAGAAGGCCACGTCGAGCGGGAGGTCGAGGAACGTCGGCCCGGAGTGGGGCTCCATCGCCACGCGCAGGCCGTCGTCGACGAGGCCGGGGACGTCGTCGGGGGCGAACGCGGTCTGCGCGGACTTGGTCAGCGGCCGGACGAACGGCAGGTGGTCCATCTCCTGCAGGGAGCCCTGCCCCCAGCGGAACTGCGGCGCGCGGCCCGCGAGCACGAGCATCGGCGAGCCGTTCTCCTTGGCCGAGGCGAGCGCGCTCATGCCGTTGGTCACGCCGGGGCCGGCGGTGAGCGCGGCGACGCCGGGCGTGCGCGTGACCTTCGCCCAGCCCTCGGCGGCGAAGGCGGCGGTCTGCTCGTGGCGCACGTCGACGAGGTCGATGCCCTCGGTCCGGCAGCCGTCGTAGACGGAGAAGATGTGCCCGCCCGAGAGCGTGAAGAGCGTGCTCACGCCGTGGGCCCTCAGCCGCCGGGCGACGAGCCGCCCCGCGTGGAAGGTGCCGGTGTCCGTCTCGGTGCTGGCCATTCTCGCGACCCTATCCCGGGTAGGACCCGTCCCGTGCCGCCCGTCGCCGACATCTCCCCACGTCCCACCGACCCCATCGGGGACGCCTACGACGCCGTGGTCATCGGCGCGGGGCCGAACGGGCTGGCCGCCGCCACGACGCTGGCCGAGGCGGGCCGCTCGGTGCTCCTCTGCGAGGCCCAGTCCGTCGCGGGCGGCGCGCTGCGCACCGAGGAGCTGACGCTGCCGGGCTTCCGGCACGACACCTACAGCGCCGTGCACCCCGCGGCCGCCGCCTCGCCGGTCTTCGCGCGCTGGCCGCTGGCCGACCACGGCCTGACCTGGGTCCACCCCGAGGTCGCCATGGCGCACCCCGGCGAGGACGGCACCGCGGTCGCGCTGCACCGCGACCTCGAAGTGACGCGGGCCTCGCTGAACGCGCAGAGCCCCGGCGACGGCGACCGCTGGGTCGCGTTCGCCGAGCCCTACCTCGACCACTTCGAGGCGCTGCGCCACACCTTCCTCGGCGGGTTCCCGCCGATCGGCGGCGCGGTCCGGCTGCTCGCCGGGCTCAAGCTCCAGGGCGCGCTGGAGTTCGCCCGCCTCGCGCTCCTGGCCGCCGAGGCGCTCTCCGACGAGCTCTTCCACGGCGACACGAGCGCCGCCTGGCTTCACGGCTCCTGCCTACACGGCGACGTGCCGCCGCAGGGCTCGGGCTCGGCGATCGCCGCCGCCTACCTGCAGCTCATGGGCCACGCCGTCGGCTGGCCGAGCCCCGAGGGCGGCGCGGGCGCGCTGGCCGGCGCGCTCGTCTCCCACCTGCGCTCGCTCGGCGGCCACGTCGCCGTCGACGCGCCGGTGGAGCAGATCACCACGCGCGGGTCACGGGTGACCGGGGTCCGGGTCCACGGCCGCGAGGTCCGGGCCGGGCGCGTGCTCTGCGACGTCAGCCCGAGCGCGCTGCTGCGCCTGACCGGCGAGGGGCTCGACGCGGGCTACCGCCGCCGCCTGCTGCGCTACCGCTACGGCCCGGGCACCGTGAAGCTCGACTGGGCCCTGAGCGCGCCGATCCCGTGGACGGCGCCGGAGCCACGGGCCGCGGGGACCGTCCACGTCGGCGGCTCGCAGGCCGACATCGGCCTGCACGCCGACGACCTGCACTGGGGCCGGCCCTCGCAGCGCCCGTTCCTCCTGCTCGGCCAGCAGTCGCTGGCCGATCCCACCCGCGCGCCCGCGGGGCAGCACACGGGCTGGGCCTACACCCACGTCAAGCAGGGCTCGCGGCTGGACCAGTCCGAGCTCGACGGCCTCGTCGAGCGCATGGAGGAGCAGGTGGAGCGCTTCGCGCCGGGCTTCCGCGACGTCGTGCTGGAGCGCGCCGTGCTCGCGCCGGGCGACCTGGAGGCGGGCAACGCCAACCTCGTCGGCGGCGACGTGGGCGACGGCTCGATGAGCCTGGACCAGCTCATCTTCCGGCCCGTGCCCTCGCTCTCGCCCTACCGGACGCCGCTCAAGGGGCTCTACCTGGCCAGCGCGGCGACGTTCCCGGGCGGCGCCGTGCACGGCGTCTGCGGCAACGCCGCGGCGGTGGCCGCGCTGCACGACGAGCGGATCCCGCTGCGCTGAGCGCCAGGATGGCGGCGCATGCCGCCTCCCCCGACCCCCTCGCGCTGGCGCGCCGGCCCCACCCGCCTGTCGCGGCTGCTGCTCGGCCTCGTCCTCTTCGGCCTCGGGGAGTCGGTCATCGTCGACGCCGACCTCGGCGCGTCGCCCTGGACGGTCCTCGGCCAGGGCGTCGCGGAGCAGACCGGCCTCGCGCTGGGGACGACGACCATCCTGCTCTCGGCGCTCGTGCTCCTCGCCTGGGTGCCGCTCCGGCAGGCGCCGGGCCTGGGGACCATCGCCAACGCGCTCGTCGTCGGCCTGGTCATCGACGTCGCGCTGTCGCGGCTGCCGACCCCGGACGCCTTCGCGCTGCAGGTCGTCGAGGTGCTCGTGGGGATCGCCCTGGTCGCCGTGGGCTCGGGGCTCTACCTCACCGCGCGGCTCGGTCCCGGCCCCCGCGACGGGCTCATGACCGGCCTGCACCGCCTGACCGGCCGTTCGATCCGCGCCGTCCGGGCCACGCTCGAGGTGTCCGTCTGCGTCGTCGGCGTCCTGCTCGGCGGGACGTTCGGCCTCGGGACGGTCGCCTTCGCGCTGCTCATCGGCCCGGGGGTGCAGGTGGCGCTGGACCTCCTCGGCGCGCGCGGGCGCACCCACGAGCTCTAGGTACGCTCGTCGCCCGTGGCCGACCAGCTCGCCCTCGCCGTCGATCCGCAGCTGCTCGTGCTCGTGCACGAACGGCGTGGGGAGGACACGCGCGAGCTGCAGGTCGGGCCCGTCCCGGAGGGCCAGGCCCGCGGCCTCGCCGCGCTGCTGCTCTCCCTCACGGTGGAGCCCGACGGCCCGGGCCCATGGCGCTGCGCGGTGGCGGGCGGCTCGCGCACCGTGCGCCTCGCGCGCCCCCGCGGCTGAGCCCGACACCGTGCCGGGTACGTACCCGCGCAGATGAGCACGCCCGCGAGCCCGCCCGCCCCCGATCCCGTCGTCGTGGTGGGCGCCGGCCTCGCCGGCCTGGCCTGCGCGCGCGCCCTCGCCGAGCGCCGGGTGCCGGTCCGGCTGCTGGAGGCCTCCGACGGCGTCGGCGGCCGCGTGCGCACCGACGAGGTCGACGGGTTCCTGCTCGACCGCGGCTTCCAGGTGCTGCTGGCGGGCTACCCCGAGGCCCGCCGCCAGCTCGACCTCGACGCGCTGGACCTCCAGGACTTCTTCCCCGGCGCCGTCGTGCGCCACGACGGGCGCATGGCCGTGCTCGCCGACCCGCGCAAGCACCCGCTCGCGGCGCTCCGGGCGCTTCCCGGCGGCCTGGCCACGCCGCTGGACGCGCTCCCGCTCGCCCGTCTGGTCGCCCGCTCGCGCGTCGCCCTGGAGCTCGGGCTGGACCGCGCCCCGGACGAGCGCACGATCGCCGAGGCGCTGCAGGCGGCCGGCCTCTCCAAGCGCGTGCGGGAGCGCTTCCTGACGCCCTTCCTCACCGGCATCACGCTCGATCCCGCGCTCGGGGCGTCCGAGCGCTTCCTCGCGCTGGTGCTCGGGGCCTTCACCGCGGGGCCGACCGCCGTGCCCGCCCGCGGCATGGGGGCGATCGGCGAGCAGCTCGCGTCGCACCTGCCCGGCGGCGCGCTGCAGCTGCACGCGCGGGTCACCGGGGTCGCCGAGGACCACGTCACGCTGGCCGGCGGGGACCGCATCGACGCCTCCGCCGTGGTGGTCGCCACCGAGGGTCCCGCGGCGGCGCGGCTCGTGGACGGCGTCACGGATCCGGGCTCCACCTCGACGACCGCCCTCTGGTACGACGCGCCGACCTCGCCGGTCCACGTGGGGCCGCGCGGGGCGCTCATCCTCGACGGCGACGCCGCCGGGCCGGCCAACAACGTCGCGGTGCTCTCCGACGTCGCGCGGAGCTACGCGCCCGCGGGTCACGCGCTCGTCAGCGCCAGCGTGCCGGGCCTCGCGCCGCAGGACGACGACGCGCTGGACCTCCAGGTCCGCGCCCAGCTGCGGGGCTGGTGGCCGCACGGCGGCGTGGACCGCTGGCGCCTGCTGCGCGTGGACCGCATCCACCACGCCCAGCCCGGCCAGGGGCCCGGCACGCTGGACCCGCCCGGCCGCGCCGTGCGCCGGGCCGACCGCCTGTGGGTCTGCGGCGACCACCGCGACACCGCCTCGATCGAGGGCGCGCTGAAGAGCGGCCGCCGGACGGGCGAGGAAGTCGCCGCGGTCCTGCGCGAGGCCGCGGCGTGAGCACCCCCGCCGCCGGCGCGAGCGCCCCGCGGCGCTCGCGCGGCCGCGCCCGGGCCAACCCCGGGCGGACGCTGGTGGTCAGCGACCTGCACATCGGCTCGCGCAGCGGCCGCGACGCGCTGGAGCGCCCCGAGGCCCTCGACGCGCTCGTCGCCGCGACGCGGGACGCGCAGCGGCTCGTGCTGCTCGGCGACACCGTCGAGCTGCTCGAGGGCGCCACGGGCCGCGCGCTCGCCCGCGCCGAGCCGATCCTGGAGGCCCTGGGCCGCGCGGTCGGCCGCGACGGCGAGGTCGTCGTGGTCCCGGGCAACCACGACCACGCGCTCGTGCGGCCGTGGCTGCGCCGGCGCCTGGCCGCGGGCACGCGGATCGGCCTGGCCGCGCAGGTCAGCGCGAGCTCGTCGCCCGGCCTGGCCCAGCTCACCAAGGCGCTGCGCACGGGCGGCGCCGGGCGCGTGCAGGTGCGCTACCCCGGCGTGTGGCTCGCCCCGCGGGTCTGGGCCCACCACGGCCACTACCTCGACCGCCACCTCGTCCGCCAGGAGGCGATGCCCCACCCCTACGCCCGGGCGGAGGACTACGAGAAGGCGTTCGGCGCCTCGCTCGCCGCGCTCGGTGCGGTCATGGCCACCGTGCTGCCCGGGACGATCGGCGAGCCGCTGGAGCGCGTGGCCAGCGGGCTGCGCTCCGCGGGCGCCTCGGCGGTCCCGGCGCTCTCCCGGGCGCCGGGGGCGGCGGCGCTCGCCCCGCTGAGCGCGGGGGTGCTCGGGCTGCAGTTCCGCCGCGCGGGCCTACCCGCCATGGCCGAGGTGACCCGCCGCCTGCAGGTCCCCGCCGACCACGTCGTCTTCGGCCACCTGCACCGGGGCGGACCGCGACCCGGCGACGATGCCGACGAGTGGCGCCCCGGCGGCGCGCCCATGTTGTGGAACACGGGCTGCTGGGTGTACGAGCCGCTCCTGCTCGCGGGCTCCAAGCCGCCGCACCCGTACTGGCCGGGCGGAGCGATCGTCGTGGACGGCGACGGGCCGCCGCAGTCGGTCTCCCTGCTCGACGCCGTGCCGCCCAAGCTCCTGCGCTGAGCGGCCCATGAGGCCCTGAGGAGCCCTGAAGGTGGCGCGCCGACCTTCGGATCGCTCATGGCGGACTGGGCGCAGGACATCCTCGGCGGGGGCGGCTACGTCGTGCTCGCGCTGCTCATCCTCGTCGAGGACCTCCTCTCCGCGATCCCGTCGGAGGTCATCCTCCCGCTGGCGGGCTCGCGCGTCGGCGTGGTTCGACCGCCACGGGCCGAAGATCGTGCTGTTCGGGCGCTTCGTCCCGGGCGTGCGCTTGGTCGTCTCGGTCCCCGCGGGCCTCAGCGAGATGCCCGTGCTGACCTTCACCGGGCTCACCGCGCTGGGCTCCCTGGGCTGGGACGCCGCGCTGATCGGCGCGGGCTGGGCGCTTCGGCGAGCGCTGGGACGAGGTCACCGCGGTCATCGAGGCGGTGCAGCACCCGCTGCTCGCGCTCATCGTGGTGGGGATCCTCGCGCTGGTCGTGCGCGCGCGGCTGCAGGGCCGCGGCGGCGCGGCCGCCTCCTCCGCCGGGTAGGGCGCGGGGCGTGAGCGCCCCGATCTGCGTCCTCGGCGCCGGCCTGGCCGGCCTGACCTGCGCGCGTGCCCTGCACGACGCGGGCCGCGAGGTCGTCGTGCTGGAGAAGGGCCGCGGCCCGGGCGGCCGCACCGCCACGCGGCGCTCGGACGCCGGGCGCTTCGACCACGGCACGCCCGCGCTGCCTGCGGGCACGTTGCCCGACGCCGTGGCCTGGGCGCCGCAGGGCCCCGACGGCGTCCCGCTCCATGGCCTGGAGGTCGCCGTGCCGACCATGCACGCGCACGCGCGGGCACTCGCCGCGGCGCTCGACGTCCGCACGCAGGCCACCGCGACCGCGGTGCACGCCGACGGCCGCGTGGCCCTCGACGACGGCGAGGAGCTCGGCCCCTTCGCCCACGTCGTCGTCACCGCGCCCGGCCCGCAGGCCCGCACGCTGCTCGCCGACGGCGCACCGGGCCTCGCCGCCCGCGCCGCCGGAGTCGCCTACGACCCGTGCTGGACCGCGTTGGCCGCCTTCGGGGCGCCGCTCGGCCTCGGCTTCGACGCCGCGCGGGACACCGGCGAGCTCACCTGGGCGATCCGCGAGGCCTCCAAGCCCGGCCGCGAGGGCGGCGAGCGCTGGACCCTGCAGGCGACGGGGGCCTGGAGCCAGGCCCACCTCGAGGAGGAGCGCGAGGCGGTCGGCCCCGCGGTCCTCGCGCTGCTCGCCGCGCCGGCGGGCCGCCCCGCGCTCCCCGAGCCCACGCTGCTCATGGCCCACCGCTGGCGCTACGCGTTCCCGCGGGAGCGCGCCGACGAGGAGCTGCTGCGCGAGGGTCGAGTGCTCCTGGCCGGCGACTGGCTGGCCGCGGCACCCGGCCGCGCGCCCGCCGCGAGCGCCCTCGCCTCCGGAGCCGCCGCGGCCCGGGCGATCCTCAGTTGACGGAGGGGTCCTCGGGCGCCTGCGCGAGCACCGCGTAGGGCCCGCCGCGCCGGGCGAGCACGGCGTTCCAGAGCTCGTCGGCGGGGGTGAAGGGATCGGCCGGGTCGGCCTCGACGACGATCCACGAGCCCTCGGCGAGCTCGTGGTCGAGCTGTCCCGGGCCCCAGCCCGCGTGGCCGGCGAAGACCCGCGCCCGGCGCGTGCCCGCGGCGAGCTCGCCGAGGTCGGCGTTGGCGGGCAGGAAGCCCACGTCGCCGATGACGAGCGCGGCGGAGTCCTCGGGATCGTCGAACTCCGCCAGGACCATGACGGCCTGCGCCTGCACCGGGCCGCCGACGTAGACCGCCTCGTCGGCGTCGTCGACCAGCACGCCGAGCTCGTCGACCGACTCCGCCACGAGCGTGTGCGACGGCCGGTTGAGCACGAGCCCCATGGCTCCCTGCTCGGAGTGCTCGGCGATGAGCACGACCGAGCGCGAGAAGGTCCCGTCGTCGAGCGTCGGCGAGGCGACGAGGAGCTTCCCCTTGATCGAAGGCATCGCCGGACCACTATGGCGCGCGTCGCGTGGGCCACGACGCCAGCCGCTAGCCCAGCAGCCCCTCGAGGAGCCCGCCGCGCGAGCGCGGGTCCACGCCGTGCGCACGGGCGAAGCGCCGCGCGTCATCCCGGTCGGCCAGCGCGAGGACGAGCTCCTCGCGCGAGGAGCCGTAGTTGCACGCCGCCCGGTCGAGCAGCTCGAGGGCCCGGTCCTGGAGGAAGCCGGTGATGCCGCCCGTGTCGGGCAGCGCCCGCGCCGAGCAGGGGTCGGCGAGCCGCACCGGCTCGGGCCGGCGGTCGCGCAGCGTGCTGACCTGCAGGGCGAGCCCGCCGGCGGCCACGACGGGCAGGAGCGCCACGAGCCCGAGGCGGCGCAGGCCGCCGGCCAGCGCCACCGCCCCGAGCGCGGCGAGGGCCGCTGCCACCAGGAACGCCGGCCCGAACGACGCGCCGACCGCGTCGATGAGCACGCCGTCGATCCGCGCCCCGGCCCGGTCGAGCTCGGCGACGTCGTCGGGAGCGGCGTCGGCGCGCTCGGCGGCCAGCGCGTCGCGCAGGCCGGCCCGCGGCGCCTCGGAGCCCACGCCGGCGAGCAGGCCCGGGGCGAGGTCGAGCTTCGTGGTCGGGTCCAGGCGCGCGTCGAGCACGACGGCGACGCCCTGCTCGCGGGCCCGCTCCGTGGCGTCGTCCAGGCGCGCGGCGACCAGCGGGGCCAGCAGCGCGAGCGCCACCGCGATCCCCACGTGGCGCAGGG